>JBDUAP010000149.1:0-6946 GCA_040004585.1 Sporichthyaceae bacterium | reverse complement strand
GACTGCGCGAACCGAGCGACGTCGACCACGTCGATCCCGACACCGATGATCACGTAGCCAGCCTCGCACGTCCGGCGGCGGGACAGCGGACCCGCGCGGCCGGTGGGCTGCGCGGGTCCGGGGAACGGGTCGGAGCTCAGGTCAGAAAGCGCCGCGCTGCCACAGGCCCCAGATGGCGAACGTCCTTGCCGGGTCGTTGCTCATCTGCAGGTTGACGAACAGTGTGTGTCCGTTCTGGCTCCACACCGCGCCGGCGAACTCCTCCTTGGCGTCCCGCCGCGTGATGTTCATGGCGAAGTCGAAGATCGTCCCGGACGCCGTCAGCCCGCGCAGGTATTGCGTCGTGTCGTTGCCGTCCTCGCAGAGGATGAAGGCACCGTGCTTGCTCACCCCGATGTTGTCGGGCATGTCCAGCACGTCCGGGCCGGGCGACTCGTAGACCATCGTCAGCATCCCCGAGCGTGGCTCGTACGCCCACACCTGGCCTTCGCCCTGGCCCAGGCCGCCCTTGCTCACACCGTGGAACATGCCTCCCTGGGTCGAGGTGAACCACACCGCGCCGTGGCTCCACACGGCGCCCTCGAGCCGGGAGAAGAAGCACGCGCCCTGCTCCAGACCCTGGTCGGCAACTGCGCGAATCGCCTCGTTATTGGTGGTCCCGGGAGCGAATGTCGGGTCCGGGTCGTCGATGTCGACCCACATCGTCGCGAACCGGCTTCCGTTCTCCACGTGCCCAGTGAAGTCGCGGTTGGGCTGGCCCACCACCTTGAGCATCTGCAGACGGCCGCCGTCCCTGATGCGCCCGCTCCGACGCGGGTCGACCGGCGACCGGTAGTGGTAGAAGCCGGACGGGAAGGCGAAGTCGTCCTCGGTCATGTAAACCGTGCCGTCGCGCGGGTCGATCACGGAACCTTCGTGGGCGAAGCGGCCGGCGTGGGTGATCGGGCCGTTGGGGGCTCCACCGTCCGAAGGCACCTCGTAGAGGTAGCCGTGCTTGGCCGTGAGCTTCGCGTTGTCGCTGCCGGTGAAGTCATTGCCGACGTCGGGCCCGTTGACGCTCTCCTCGTTGCTGAGCAGCGTCCCCCACGGGGTGGACCCGGCGGCGCAGTTGCTCAGGGTGCCGTTCATCGCCACCCAGCTGCGCTCGAGGTGCCCGTGAGCGGTGACTTCTAGGCCGACGACGCCGCCTCCCGTGGCGGCGTCGTGGTCACTTGCGGAACCCGGCGCGCCGAGCAGGGCCGCCGAGTTGCCGATCTCGTGGTTGCGCAGCAGAACGGTGCGGCCGTCCCTGCCGTGGAAGGCGCCCATGCCGTCGGGCTTCTTCGGCAGAACGGCTCCGTCATCGGTCGTGGACCCGGTCAGGGCGAACGATCGGTAGGAAAAGCCGGCCGGGAGCGAGAGCCGCGTGATGCCGTCGAGCAGGTCAGGCTGCGGGCTCAGCGGGCCGTAGCCGGGCGCGTGGTGGTGCCGGCGGTGGTCATCATGATGACCCGAGGCCTGGGCGCTTGACGCGGTCAGCCCGATAAAGGGGCCACCGGCTACGGCGTTGCCTGCGGCGACGGCCGCGCTGGTCTTGAGGAAGGTACGACGGTCGAGTTCGGTCATCAACAGCTCCCGTTTCGTGGCGGATCGCGCCTCGTGACCCGGGCACGATAACCCCGCCTCAGGCAGGTGACCAGGGACGGGATGAAAGGCCGACGCCGGTCACGCGGGCTGGTAACTCTCTGCTCACTCCACCGTTACGGACTTGGCCAGGTTGCGTGGCTGGTCGACGTCGTGGCCTCGCGCGGAGGCCATCTCGCAGGCGAACACCTGCAACGGGACGGTCGACAGCAGCGGCTGCAGCAGCGTCGGCGCGGCGGGGATGCGGATCAGGTGGTCAGCGTAGGGCGAGACGGTCTCGTCGCCCTCCTCGGCGATGACGATCGTGCGCGCCCCGCGGGCCCTGATCTCCTGGATGTTCGACACGATCTTGTCGTGCAGCACGCCGCGGCCGTTCGGTGACGGCACGATCGCCAGAACCGGCACGCCATCCTCGATCAGGGCGATCGGGCCGTGCTTGAGCTCGCCGGCGGCGAAGCCCTCGGCGTGCATGTAGGCGAGTTCCTTGAGCTTGAGCGCACCCTCCAGGGCCACCGGGTAACCGACGTGACGGCCGAGGAAAAGGACCGACGTGGCGTCGCGCAGCGACCGAGCCAGCTCGCGGACGGGCTCCATCTCGGTCAGCAGCTGGGAGATCTTCTCCGGCATGCCGCGCAGGTCCTCGACGACAGACGTGACCTCGTCGCCCCACTTCGTGCCGCGCACCTGTCCGAGGTAGAGCGCGACCAGGTAGCAGGCGACCAGCTGGGTCAGGAAGCCCTTGGTGGACGCGACCGCGACCTCGGGCCCGGCGTGGGTGTAGAGGACGGCATCGGACTCGCGCGGGATCGTGGAGCCGTTGGTGTTGCAGATCGCCAGAACCCGCGAGCCCTGCTCGCGCGCATGCCGCAGCGCCATCAGCAGGTCCATCGTCTCGCCCGACTGCGAGATCGCGACGACCAGAGTCTGGCGATCCAGGATCGGGTCGCGGTAGCGGAACTCCGACGCGAGTTCGACCTCGCACGGGATCCGGGTCCAGTGCTCGATGGCGTACTTCGCGATCAGGCCGGCGTGGAACGCCGTGCCACACGCGATCACGATGATCTTGTCGATGTCGCGCAGCTCGTCGTCGGACAACCGCATCTCGTCCAGCGAGAGCCGCCCAGTGGCGTCGATGCGGCCGAGCAGGGTGTCAGCGACCGCCTGCGGCTGCTCCTCGATCTCCTTGAGCATGAACCACTCGTAGCCGCCCTTCTCAGCGGCCGACGCATCCCAGTCGACGTGAAAGGCGCGACCGTCCACCGCGGCACCGTCGAAGTCGGTGATCGTGATGCCGTCGCGGCTGATCTCCACCACCTGGTCCTGGCCCAGCTCGACGGCGTCGCGGGTGTGCGCGATGAACGCCGACACGTCGGAAGCCAGGAAGTTCTCGCCCTCTCCTCGACCGACCACGAGCGGTGAGTTGCGGCGCGCGCCCACCACCACGTCAGGGCGGTCGACGTGCGTGACGACGAGCGTGAACGCGCCTTCGAGCCGGCGACAGACCCGACGCACCGCTTCCGCCAGGTCGACGGTGGTGGCGTCGTCCGACCTGGTCTCTTCTTCCAGCAGGTGAGCAACGACCTCGGTGTCGGTCTCGGACACCATCTCGTGACCGCGCTCTTCGAGTTCGCTGCGCAGCCGGGCGAAGTTCTCGATGATGCCGTTGTGGATCACGGCCACCTGGCTGGTGCAGTCGACATGCGGGTGGGCGTTGCGATCGGTGGGTGCGCCGTGGGTCGCCCACCGCGTATGCCCGATGCCGGTGGTCGCCGCTGGCATGGGGTGCTCGGCGAGCGCGGCCTCCAGGTTGGCCAGCTTGCCGGCGCGCTTCTCGGTCTCGAGCTTGCCGTCGGCGATCAGGGCGACGCCGGCGGAGTCGTAGCCGCGGTACTCGAGCCGGCGCAGCCCCTCGATGACAATGTCCAGGGCGGGCTGCGCGCCGACGTACCCCACGATTCCGCACATGGTGACAGGGTATCCGCCGTGGACAACGGTCCGAGCGACGCGAAGCCGTACGTCGAGTTCGACCGTGCCGCGTGGGAAGCGCTGCGCGCGGCCACCCCGCTCCCGCTGCGCGACGACGAGCTCACGACGCTGCAGGGGCTTGGCGAGCGCCTCGACCTGGCCGAGGTCGAGCAGGTCTACCTGCCGCTCTCCCGGCTGCTGAACCTGCACGTCGCGGCCGCACACGCGCTGCGCTCCGCTACCGCGACCTTCCTCGGTGAGAGGGACACGGACGGGTCACGTGTCCCGTTCGTCATCGGGATCGCCGGCAGCGTCGCCGTCGGGAAGAGCACGACCGCGCGGGTCCTGCGCGAGCTGCTCGCCCGATGGCCCGATCACCCTCGCGTCGAGCTGGTCACGACCGACGGCTTCCTGCTGCCCAACGCGGAGCTGACCCGGCGCGGCATCCTCGACCGCAAGGGCTTCCCGGAGTCCTATGACCAGCGCGCCCTGCTGCGGTTCCTCACCGCCGTGAAGTCCGGCGTCGACGAGGTCGCAGCACCGGTCTACTCGCACCTCACGTACGACGTGGTCCCGGACGAGACGATCGCGCTGCGGCGGCCGGACGTCCTGATCGTGGAAGGGCTCAACGTCCTGCAGCCAGGGCGGACCCGCGCCGACGGACGCCCGACCTTGGCGGTCTCGGACTTCTTCGACTTCTCCGTCTACGTCGACGCGGCTGTGCAGCACATCGAGCACTGGTACGTCGAGCGGTTCCTCGCACTGCGACAGACCGCGTTCGCCGACCCGGCGTCGTACTTCCACCGGTTCGCGGCTCTTTCCGACGCCGACGCGCGCGCAACGGCTACGGCGATCTGGCACGAGGTCAACCTGCCGAACCTGATAGAGAACATCGTCCCGACCAGGGGACGCGCCACACTCGTGCTGCAGAAGGGCGAGGACCACGCCGTACGACGCGTCCGCCTGCGCAAACTGTAAAAGGGCGATAGAACGTGGTCATGGCCGCCATGCTCGACCAGTCGCTGACCGCACAGCTGCCGTGGCGCGAGTCGGCCGAGCGCGCCTCGCGGCGGCGCAGCGCCATCACGCTCGCGGGCGCGCTGCTCGGACTGCTGGTCGGCGGTGTCGGGGGTCGCCTGGCGATGATGCTGCTCGCCCGGTTGAACCCGGAGGCGACCGGCGTCACCAGCGATGACGGGTTTCGTATCGGACAGTTCACGGTCGGCGCCACGCTCCAGCTGCTCCTGACCGGGACGGTTTTCGGTCTCGTCGGTGCCTGCGTCTATGCCCTGGTCCGGCATCTGATGGTCGGTCCGCGGTGGTTCCAGGTCGCGGCGATCGCGATCGGACCTGCCGTCGTGGTGGGAGCGGAGATAGTGCACGGCGACGGCGTCGACTTCCGCCTCCTCAAGCCGACTTGGCTGGCGATCGCGCTCTTTCTCGCCATCCCTGCCCTCTACGCAGCCCTGCTCACTTTGGTCGCCGAGCACTGGATACGGGAGGACAGCTGGGCCGGGCGAGCTCCGCTGCCCATCGCGGCAATCCCCCTCCTGTTCCTGATTCCCTTGGCGCCGCTGCTGGCCGTCATGGTCGCCCTCTGGGCGTTGGGTGAAGCGCTCCGCCGCGATGCCAGGTTCAGGACTGGTCTCGGGCACCCTGCGCTGCCGTGGGTCGCCCGCCTCGGGCTTGTCGCCGTGTTCGCCTTCGCCCTGGCCGACTTGATCGGAGATGTCACCGAACTCGAGGACGGCCTCCATCGTTGAGCTCTCGTCACCTGTTCGGGCCTGTGCTGCCAGAGCCACCGCGTCGACAGAACAGGCATGAGCACATCGACTCCCCCCGACCTGGGAACGGGCGTCGCCGAGCCGTTCCAGTCCGATCCTGAGTTCTGGCGTTCGGTGTGTGCGAGCGCGGACGCCTTCGTACTGCTAGGAATCGCGGTTGCCACCTCGGCCCTGCAACGTTTCGCCGGTGCCGCTCCCGGCCTCCCCTGGCTACCGTTCGCCCTCCCTGCGATCTTCCTGGTCCAGGCAGCACTGAGCGGCTACCGCTTCCACCGCTGCCACGCGCCGCTGCCCGCCCTCGTCGACACGATCCGGGGCGAGCTGCCGTGGCGGGACGCCGAGCGGACCGCTGTCGCTGCAGCGTTCGGCCGTGCCCTGGTACGTAGCCGGCACCTGATCAGTCCAGCGCCGTCTCACCCGATGCCATAGCCGCCCTTCCGTCCCACCAACGCATCGGCGGGAGGGCGCTCCGGCACGAACGGGCACTTCCCGAATGCCCCGATCGGCGGGAAGATCGCAACTGTGAGCGCCAAGGTGGTCATGAACCGGTGCATGTCGCTGGACGGCTTTATTGCCGGTCCCGGCGATTCGATGGACTGGGGCGGTGGTCGCGCTCTCGCCGACTTCGTTGCCCCGGACGATTTCGCGGAGACCGCGGCGGCCACCGGCGCCATGCTCGTCGGCCGGCGGACCTGGGACGTGGGCGCCAGGATGGCGGCCGAAGAGCCGGGCAGCGTCGACTACCCCTTCTCCGGACCCATGTTCCTCCTCACCCACAGGCCACTGGAGCCACCGAATCCGGAGGTCACGATCCTCACGGGGGACATCGGCGAAGCGGTCGCCACGGCACTTGAGGCCGCGGGCGACAAGAACCTCGAAATCCTCGGCGCCGACGTGGGCAGCCAATGCCTTCAGCGGGGACTCGTCGACGAGATCCTGGTGTACGTACTTCCGGTGTTGCTCGGCGACGGCATCCGCTTCTCGCCCCCTGGCCTCGCCATGACAGACCTGGAACCGGTCAGCAGCGCGCGGTCGGGCGACGCCACCATCCTCCGCTTCCGCGTCCGCAAGCAGTCCGAACTGTCAGTCGAATAATGCCGGTGGGTGCATGATCAGGACATGGCGTTGAGTCGAGTACCGGCGATGGCCTTGCTGGGTGCCTCGGCCTACGGCGTCGCCCTCGTCCTCGCGGCTTTCCTGGTTCCCGTCTACGACTCCGACAGCTCGTCTTCCTCGGGTGGCACGACACAGGCGTCCGCCACGCTGGTAGACGTAAACGGGTTGAGTGCGGCGGCGGTTTTCGCGGTCCCGCTGTTCGTGACCTTGGGCGTCGGGTGCGCGCTGTGGCAGGGCTCGCAGCGCTGGGCACTGCCGATCGCTTGGACACTCACTGGTCTGCTCGCTACCGGCAACCTGCTCGCCATGCTGTCAGTAGGCGTGTTCGTCCTGCCGCTAACGGCCGCCCTCATCGTCGCCTGCGCCAGGTCGCGGCCCCCTGCTCAGTCGCCGACCGCGGTCAGCCCGCATTGCAGCAGGGTTATTTTCTTTTGATGTGTAATCAATAAGATTTTGCA
>JBDUAP010000148.1:0-6962 GCA_040004585.1 Sporichthyaceae bacterium | reverse complement strand
GAGCTCAAGCAGCACTTCCGGCCCGAGTTCCTCAACCGCATCGACGACATCGTGGTCTTCCACCAGCTCTCGCCGGAGGAGATCGTCACCATCGTCGACCTGATGCTGGCCAAGCTCGACGATCGCCTGCACGACAAGGACATGGGTCTCGAGCTCACGGTGGCGGCCAAGGAGCTGCTCGCCAAGAAGGGCTACGACCCGGTCCTGGGCGCCCGGCCGCTGCGCCGGACGATCCAGCGCGAGATCGAGGACGTGCTCTCGGAGAAGATCCTCTTTGGCGACATCCGTCCCGGTCAGATCGTGCTGGTCGACGCCTCGGGCGAGGGCGACGAGGCGGCTTTCACCTTCGTCGGTGAGGACAAGACCCCGCTGCCCGACGCCCCGCCGGTCGAGGTAGCCGGCCAGCAGGAAAGCAGCTAGCCGTACGACGACGCAGGGCCCGCTCGGAAACGTCCGAGTGGGCCCTGCGTCTGTCCACTACGACGTCGGCAGCCGGAACTCTCCGTTCGGCATCGGCTCGACCAGGCCGTCCTCGACCAGGCCGGCAAGGGCACGGGTGCGCTGCACGTCGTCGTCCCACACCGCGTCCAGAGCCGCCGACGTGACTGCGCCCTCGGCCTCGCGCAGTACGCCGAGCAGTCGCCCGCGGACCTGCCGGTCGGTGCCGGCGTAGCGCTGCCCCGTTCGGCGGTCCTGGGGCTCAGGCTTTCCGGCCGTGCGCCAAGCACAGGCCATCGCGATCGGGCAGTCCGCGCAACGCGGTGCTTTCGACGTGCAGACCAGCGCTCCGAGCTCCATGACCGCGACCGCCCAGACAGCGGCGACCTCCGGTGGCTCGGGCAGCAGGTCCTCCGCGAGCCGACGCTCACCGGCCGTCACGGTCGACGGCGGCAGAGCCCGCCCGGCCACGACACGCGCCAGCACCCGTCGTACGTTCGTGTCCAGCACCGCATGCCGGGCGCCGAACGCGAACGACGCCACCGCCGCAGCCGTGTAGGACCCGACCCCCGGCAGCGCGAGCAGATCGTCGTACGACGAGGGCACCTCGCCCGCGTGCATGTCGACAATCGCCCTCGCCGCCTCGTGCAGGCGCAGGGCCCGTCGGGGGTAACCCAGCCGGCCCCATGCCCGCACCGCCTCGCCAGGGGAGTCGGCCGCGAGCGTGCCCGGTGTCGGCCAGCGCTGCAGCCAGTCGAGGTAGGCGGGCAGGACCCGCGCGACCGGAGTCTGCTGGAGCATGATCTCGCTGACCAGCACCCCCCATGGGTTCGTGTCCGGGCGCCGCCACGGCAGGTCGCGAGCGTGGTCGGCGTACCAGTCGAGGACCGGCGCGTGCAGCGGTGACGGCGTCATGACGCCGGTCATTGTGCCAAGCGGTCCACTGCGTCCGCTTTGCCTCAAGTTGCCCCCGAAAACTGACGACGGGAAACCAGACGGCGGCATCGGGCCACGCGCGTCTCAACTGCCTTTGCGAGGTGACGTGTCCACGCCCAGCGAGCAAGCCCTCACCAGCGCACACGCCCTCGTCGTGGTGGTCGTGGCCGACAGTCAGGTGCGCGCCCGACACCTGCGCAAGCTGCTCTCCGGACCGGGTTTCGTGGTTGCGTCGGAGGTCTGCACCGCTGACGACGCCGAGGCCGCCGTGGTGCGCCACCGTCCCGACGTTGTGCTGCTCGACCTCGACCCGGAGTCGGGTGGCATCGAGGCCATCGAGCGCATCATGGGCACGACGCCCACGCCGATCGTTGTGTGTGGCGACGCCGCCCTGCACGCCCGCGACGTCATTGCGGCAGGGGCGGTCGATGTCGTCGGCGCTCTGGACGCGCTGCCAAGCTCACCGCAGTACGTGACCGCACTGCGCCGTCACCTCAAGGTCGCCAGCCGGGTGCGGGTCATCACCCATCCGCGTAACCGGCTCCGCACCCAGGGCGTGCAGTCGCGGCCGATCGAGAACGCGTCCGGCTCGGATGCCGCGAAGGACGGGGTGCGCCTGGTCGTCATCGGCGCCTCAACCGGGGGGCCGCCGGCTCTCGCGATGATTCTGGCCGACCTTCCTGGGAACCTTCCGGTCCCGGTGCTGGTGGTCCAGCACATGGCAGACGGCTTCGTCGAGAGCCTGGCCAGTTGGCTGGACGGGCTGTCCCCCCTGCCGGTGGTGATGGCCCAGGACGGCCAGCGCCTGGAAGCAGGCAACGTCTACGTTGCCCCGGCCGGGAAGAACACCCTGCTCCGTGGGGGCCTGCGGGTGGAGCTGCGCGACCCCGAGCCCGGCCAGTTCCACGTGCCGGGAGTCGACGCGACGTTCGCCAGCGCCGCCGAGATCTGCCGGGACCGCGCGGTCGGAGTGCTGCTGACCGGCATGGGTCGCGACGGCGCCGACGGTCTGCGCCGCATGCACAGCAGGGGGGCGCACACGATCGGCCAGGACGAGCCCACCAGCGTGGTGTGGGGCATGCCGGCTGCCGCGCAGGCGCTGGGGGCAGTTGTCCAGGAGCTGCCGCTGCCCGACATCGCCGCCGCCATCGTCGAGGCCGTGAGCGTGCGGGCCAAGGCGACAATCGAACCGAAAGTCGAACAAGGGCAACCCTCGTGCTGACCGACATCGAGTTCGAGACCATCCGCGACTACCTCGCCACCGGTGCCGGGTTGGTCTTCGACGACAGCCGAAGGGCGGGGTTGTCAGCCGTCGTACTGGAGCGGATGCACGCCACCACCACGGTGTCGGTGGATGCGTACCTGCGCCTCGTCGACGGGCCGAAAGGCGAGGAAGAGCGCCAGCGGCTGCTCGATGCGGTCACCGTGCAGGAGACGTACTTCTTCCGCAACCCGCCGCAGATGGAGGCGTTGCGCCGCCGCATCCTGCCCGAGCTGCTGCGCCGCTCGGCCGGCCGGGACCGGCCGCTGACGATCTGGAGCGCGGGTTGCTCCACGGGTGAGGAGCCCTACACCCTCGCGATGCTGCTGCTCGAGCTCTCGCCGATGCTCGGTTTCCGCTCCGAGACCCGCATCGTCGGCACCGACCTCTCGGCCCAGGCATTGGATGCCGCCCGCCGCGGGGTCTACACCGGCCGCGCGGTCGAGACGACTCCGTCCATGCTGCGCGACCGCTGGTTCGAGCCGACCTCGGGCGGGGCGCTGGCTGTGCGCGACGAGGTACGCCGACTGGTCGACCTACGCCTGCACAACCTGGTGACCGACCCGCCGCCGTTCGGGCCCGGCGAGGTCGACCTGATCATTTGCCGGAACGTCACGATCTACTTCGCCCGCGACACCACGCGCAACCTGGTGGGGGGCTTCCACGACGTGCTGGCCGAGGGCGGCTACCTGCTGCTCGGGCACTCTGAGACGCTCTGGCAGGTCAGTGACGCCTTCACGCTGGTCCCGGTCGGTGAGGCGTTCGTCTACAGGCGTTCCCACGACGCGCGAGTGGCGATGGGGCCGTCGGCATCGGTGCTGCGCCCGGTCCGTCTGCGCCGGCCGAAGCCGCTGCCGGATCCGCTCCCCAGGCTGGTTCCCGCCGTGGTAGCGACGCCGATCGGCCTGGACGCGGCCCGCGCAGCGCTGGCCGCTGGGGAGTACGCCGAGGCAGTCCTGGCAGCAGAGGCCGTCGTGGCAGCCGACCAGCTCAGCGCCGAGGGCTACGTCGTGCTGGGCCACGCGCTGTCAACCCTGGGTCGCGACGGGGACGCCCAGGCCCCATTGCGCAAGGCGGTCTATCTGAACCCGGAGGCCGGCCACGCTCACTTCATGCTGGCCAGTTCGCTGGCCCGGCTCGGACAGCATGGGTCGGCCGCCATCTCCTACCGGGCAGCCGCAGGGTCACTGCACCTGGTCGACCCGGAGAGCGTCACCATGATGCTGGACGGTCGTGACATCGACGAGCTGGTTCAACTGTGCCAGCGACTTGCCGACATCTCTGAGGACATGGAGCTCGGCGAAAAGCGGCTGGCGGAGGGACGGAGGGGAGCATGAGCGGCTACGTGGTATTCATCATGAACGGCCGTGAGATGGCCGGTCAGCTCGGCGACGTTCGTGAGGTTGTCCGTGCGATCGGCATCGAGACGCTCTCCGGCGCGCGCGCCCCGGTCACCGGCCTGCTGACGTTGCGCGCCCTGCCAGTCCCCGTCGTAGACCTGCGCTCGGCCGCCGATCCCGGAGACACCGGTGACGTTCTCGTGCTCGCACCGGACGCCGACGGCATCCTCGGTGTGGCTGTCGACAAGGTCGTGGCGGTCCTCGGGCCGGAGGAACTGGTGCCCACCGACCCGAACGAGCCCAAGCCCAATGGCCTGCCTCCCTACGTGCTGGAGGTACGGCGGAACGCCGTCGGGAACGCTGTCTTCATCGTTGCCCTGCGGGCGCTGGCCGGTCTCGTCCCTGCCTGAGCGGCGTCACCGCGTCGGCGTCATCATCGCCGCGATGCCGGCTGCGACGTGCTCCCAGCTCCAGTGCCGCTCTACGGCTGCGCGGGCAGCCGCCGAGATGGCCTCCCATTGCGGGCGCGGCAATGACAGCAGCTCGCCGAGCTTGGCGGTCAGGTCGTCGACGTCACCGGTCTCGAACGACGCGAGGTGCCGGTGCGCTGCCGGGTAATCGACCTCAAGGGCTGCCGCGATCTCCGCAAGCCCTGAGTGCTCCGCCACCAGCGGCGGCGACCCGCAGGCGGCCGCCTCGGCAGCCACCATGCCGAACGCCTCAGGGAACACCGAGGGGACCACGCTGACGTCGGCGAGCGGCCACAGGTGGGCGAGGTGGCGGTGATCGAGCGGCCCCGTGAAGAGCACGTTCTCCCCGGCGGCAGGCTCTAACTCGGCGCGGGCCGGACCGAAGCCCACGACGACGGTGCGCAGGTCGAGCCTCCGCGCGGCCTCGAGCAGCAGGGATACACCTTTCTCAGCGCTGAGCTTCCCGACGTACACCGCAGTCGGCCGCTCGTCGGCGAAGAACGACGCGAACCGGGCGGCGTTGCCCTCGTCCGGGTGGCGGTAGTCGTGCCGATCAGCCGGGTTGGCCGCGTCGCGCTCCGACTCCTCGATCAGGAGGCGAAGCGCGGTCGTGCGGTCTTCGGGCCGGAACTCCTCGACGTCCACGCCCGGTGGCCCGATCCGCACCTGCTGCACGTAGTCGCCGGGTCCGACAACCTCGGTGAGCACGCGCACGATGTGCTCCGACCCCGCGATGACGGCGCGCGCGGAGGCAAGGCTTTCCCGCGCCCAGGCGCCGAGGTCGGGATGCCCGCGCATCGAGAACTCAAGCTCGGAGCCGTGCGCCTTCACCGCGAAGGGGAGCCCCGATGCCGCACCAACCGGGCCACCGAGCAGCACGTGGTTGGCGAGCAGGAAGTCGGCCGGCCCCTGCGCCCGCACGGCGGCAGCGTTGCGAGCCACGAAGTCATCGAGCTCGGTGCGGTCCATGTCCTGCAGGAGCCGTGGCGTGGTGGCCTCGTAGTTGTCGAGCACGAAGACGGGCAGGTGCGCGCCGCTCTCCGGCCGTACGACGTGCGCGCCACCCAGGTCGTAGCGCTCCGGGTGCGGGTCCTGGCACAGGACGACGACCTCGTGACCCTGCTTGCTCCAGGCCCGCGCGAGCGAGCGCGTGTAGACGTTGGAACCCGTGCCGCCGAGCAGGTAGCCGTGCCAGATGAGGATCTTCATGTGGCCGCGCGGGCGGCTCAGACGTAGCGCTCGAGGATCGAGGACTCGGCGAGCCGGGACAGCCCCTCGCGGACGCTGCGGGCCCGCGACTCACCGACCCCTTCCACCGCCTGGAGGTCATCGATGCCCGCGGCGAGGAGCTTCTGCAGGCTGCCGAAGTGCCCGACCAGCCGGTCGACGACCAGCGGTGGCAGCCGCGGCACCCGAGCCAGCAGCCGGAAGCCGCGAGGACTGACTGCGGAGTCCAGGCTGTCGTCGCCGCTTTGACCGAGCGCGCGCGCGACCGACGCGAGGTCGAGCAGGTCGGTGGGGGAGAGCTGGTCGAGATCGCGAAGGACATCGGCCACCGTGCGCGACTTGCGGCCAGTGGTGGGCGGCAGGTAGTCACGGGCGATCAGCTCGCGGTCCTCGCCCACCCCGGCGATCAGCTCGTCCAGCTGGAGGGTCAGCAACCGTCCGTCGGTGCCCAGCTCCACGACGTACCCCTCGATCTCGTCCGCGATGCGGCGAACCATCTCGAGGCGCTGCGCGACCGCGCATACGTCGCGCACCGTGACCAGGTCCTCGATCTCCAGCGCGGACAGGGTGCCGGACACCTCGTCGAGGCGCAGCTTGTAGCGCTCGAGGGTGGCCAGGGCCTGGTTGGCGCGGGACAGGATCTGGGTGGAATCCTCGAGGACGTAGCGCTGCCCGTTGACGTAGATCGCGATGATGCTCATCGACTGGCTGACCGAGATCACCGGCAGGTCGGTCTGCTTGTTCACGCGGTCGGCGGTGCGGTGCCTCGTGCCGGACTCGTCGGTGGGGATCGCCGGGTCGGGAACGAGCTGGACCGCGGCGCGCACGATCTTGGTGCAGTCGCGGTCGACGACTATGCCGCCGTCCATCTTGGCGAGCTCGCGGAGCCGGGTGGCGCTGAAGTCGACGTCGAGAACGAAGCCGCCGGTGCTCAGCGTCTCGACCGTCTTGTCCCAGCCGACGACGATCAGCGCGCCGGTGCCGCCGCGCAGGATGCGCTCGAGACCGTCACGAAGGGGGGTGCCGGGAGCCATCCACGCGAGAATGGTGCGCAGCGAATCGTCAGATCGCTCGGTGTATACCAACTCGCTACTCCCCAGCGTCGGATGATCACCCTGAGTCTAGCCACCCACCCCGACAGCTCCGCCGCGCCGACGGAAGCGGTGACGAAGACGTCACCTGGAGTTCAGAGCGGTGAGGCGGCTGCGGCCCGGCGTACGGCGTCGACGCTGGCCGCGACGTCATCAGCATCGGTCGACCAGTTGCTGACCGAGACCCGCAGCACGTCGC
>JBDUAP010000002.1:0-23162 GCA_040004585.1 Sporichthyaceae bacterium | reverse complement strand
GCTAGGCGGGGGTGGGGCCTGATTCGCGGGTGCGGCGATGCTGCGCGGCGAAACGCAGGGTCAGTACGAGCGTGACGACGAGGCCGAGGGCGGCGACGCCCAAGCCGAGCTGGCCGTTGAGCGGCAGCGCGATGCCGATCCCGCCGCCTACGACCCAGCCCAGCTGCAGCAGGGTTTCCGACCGCGCGAACGCCGACGTGCGCACCGCCTCCGGAATCTCACGCTGGACGATGGCATCGAGCGAGAGCTTGCCAAGCGACTGGGCCAGCCCGGCGGCGAAACCCACCGCGAGCACCGTCGCCACGCCGTACAGAAACGCACCGCCGACCGCCGCGGCGGTGACGATCGCGAGTACGACGACGATGACCGCCTCCGGCGCGCGGGTGCGCAGTCGCGAACCGATGGTCGTGCCGATGGCGTTGCCCAGGGCTGCTGCGCCGGCGACGAGCGCGAGCGCGGCCGTGTCGTGCAGGCCGCCGATCGGGTTCTCGCGCAACAGGAACGCGAGGAACATGGTGAGGAACCCGGAGAACGCGCGCAGGGCGGCGTTCGCCCGGAGCGCGACCACCACGACGCTGGACATGGTGCCCTTGCGGGGGATCGGGCCGGTGTCGTCCAGGGACAACCTGCTCGGTGTCTCCCCGACGGTTGAGTCGACTCGTTTGGGCAGTCGCAGGGCGAGAACCATGCCGGCGCCGAAGACGAGGAAAGCCGCTCGCAGTGACCACTCCGGCCCGATGATCGCCATGGCAGCGGCGATCCCCGCACCCACGGCGGCCGAGATGATGCCGGCCAGCGAAATGCGCGAGTTGGCGGCGACCAGGCTCGCGCCCTCAGGCAGCAGCCGCGGCACCGTCGCGGAGCGGGTGACGGTGTAGGCCTTGGAGGCCAGCAGACAACCGAACGCGGCCGGGTAGAGCGAGAGCCCCTCATTGGCCACCGCGCCGGCCAGCACCCACGCCAGGAAGCACCGGGCCAGCATCGTCGTGGCGATGGCGTAGCGGCGGCCGTGTCGGACCCGGTCGAGAAGCGGCCCGATCACCGGCGCCATCAGCACGAACGGTGTCATCGTGATCAGTAGGTAGAGCGCGACCCGGCCCCGCGCCTCGCCGACAGGCACGGAGAAGAACAGTGTGTTAGCGAGGGCCACCGCGATCATCGCGTCGCCCGCGGTGTTGATGCCGTGCAGCTCGATCAGGCGTCCCAACCCCGACTCGCCGGCCCCGTGGGCGTGGGTGACCCGGCGTACCCGACGGGCCCCGCCCAGCGCCGCGGTGCGGGTGTGCGAGGCGACGCTGCGGCTGTGCCGAGCAGCGCCACGCGAGAGCCGGACCGCCCGTTCGCGTCGCGACTGCCCCCTGTCGTCCACGGCTCCATCCTGCCGTCGGTTCGCGTGACCGGTTGCGATGGGGGACAATCACCGCTCGTGACGACGAAGACAGAACGTCGGCCGGCAGCCGACGCCGTCCTGACCGATGCGGTGGACCTGGCCCGGGCGGCCGCCGAGGAGCTGGCTGACCCCGGCCATGTCGGCGAGCACCAGGGCAGCGAGTCCGACGGCGAGCGCCTGGTCACCCACTACTTCGCCTGTCTCAATCCGGCCTACCGCGGCTGGCGGTGGGCCGTGACAGTTTCGCGCGTCCCCCGGAGCAAGACGGTCACCATCGCCGAGGTGGTGCTGTTGCCCGGCTCCGACGCTCTCCTCGCGCCGGACTGGGTGCCGTGGAGCGAGCGGCTCAAGCCCGGTGACCTCGGGGTCGGCGACCTGCTGCCGACTCGCGCGGACGACGAGCGGCTGCAGCAGGGATACACCTCGACCGGCGAGGACTCCGACCTGCTTGCGGTGTGGGAGCTCGGCCTCGGCCGGTCCCGGGTGCTCTCCCCGATAGGTCGCGATGACGCCGTCGACCGGTGGTACTCCGGCGACCACGGGCCGGCCGCCCCCATCGCCGAGGCGGCGCCGGCCCAGTGCGCGAGCTGCGGGTTCGTGACGTTGATGGCCGGCTCGCTGCGGCAGATTTTCGGCGTCTGCACCAACGAGTACTCCCCGAGCGACGGCCGCGTGGTCTCCTTCGACCATGGCTGCGGCGCGCACTCCGAGGTGGCGGTCATCCCCGGGCCGGTCGACGGGTCCAGCCCGGTCATCGACGAGGTCGGCTACGACCTGATCGCGCTGCACCCGCTGGAGCACGCGCCCGGCTCGGTCGACGACGCGGCTCCCGCCGAGGACCTGGGCCACTCCTGACGGTGAGCGCCGACCCGTTCGGGACGGCGTCGGTGCGCGACCGCGTGCTGGCCGCCTGGGCCGCCTCGCCGGCGCGCTTCCGCGAGGACGCGAACGCCGAGGAGGACCTGGCGCTCGGCGGTTATCGCGACCGGGTCGTGGTCGAGTTGGCTCAGAACGCCTCGGACGCCGCCGGCCGCGCGCGCGTTCCCGGGCGATTGCTGCTGCGACTGCACGACGGCGTGCTGACGGCCGCGAACACCGGCGCCCCTCTCGACGCCGCCGGCGTCGAGTCACTGTCGACGTTGCGTGCCTCCGCCAAGCGCGACGACCGAGACGACGAGACGGTCGGACGCTTCGGCGTCGGGTTCGCCGCCGTGCTCGCGATGACCGACGAGCCCCGCATCGCGTCGACGACCGGGGCGGTGCGCTGGTCACTTACCGATGCCCGAGCGGACGTCCTCGCCGTACCCACCCTTGCCGACGAGCTCGCTCGCCGCGGTGGCCACGTCCCGTTGCTCCGGCTGCCGTACGACGACGCCGGCAAACCGGAGCCCGGCTTCGACACAACCGTGGTGCTGCCGCTGCGCCATGCCGCCGCGAGCGCCCTCGCCCGCCGGCTGCTCGCCGAGGTGGGCGACGCCCTCCTACTGGCCCTGCCCGGCCTGGCCGAGGTCGCCGTGGAGGTGGACGGCGAGCGCACCGTGCTCGCCGGCGACGACCGATGGCAGGTCGTACGACGGGCCGGGCGCACCGAGCTGGCGTTGCTCGCGGACCGCCCGGTCGAGGAACGCGGCCTGACGCAGTGGTCTGTGCTGTGGGCCCGGCCGTTGGCGGGCCAGCCGGTGCCGGCCACATTGCACGCGCCGACACCGACCGACGAATCCCTCGACCTGCCGTGCCTGCTCATCGCGTCCTTCCCGCTGGACCCGTCGCGCCGGCACGTCGCCTCGGGTGGCCTCACCGACTTCCTCGTTGCCGAGGCGGCGACTGCCTACGCCGAGCTCGCGGCAGACTCCGAGGAACCGCTGTCGCTCGTGCCCGGTCCCGCACCGTCCGGTGCGCTGGATGCGGCCCTGCGCCGGAGCATCGTCGATGCGATGTCAGCCGCGCCGCTGCTGGTGACGAGCGGGGGTGGCCGGTTGCGACCGCGCGACGCGGTGTCCGTCGTCGGCGTCGACGAGTACGACGAGCTCCTCACCGTGCTCGCCGAGGTGCTGCCCGGCGTGGTCCCCGATCACCGCTCTCTCGACCGGCTCGGCGCGACCCGGCTTTCTCTCGCCGACGTGGTGGACCAGCTGGCCGAGCTACGCCGCAAGCCGGCCTGGTGGCGCGGGCTCTACGCCGCGTTGACCAGCCGGGTGGCCGTGGGTGAGCGGGATGCCCTCGGCTCGCTGCCGGTGCCACTGGCCGACGGGCGGCTCGTCCGCGGTCCTCGCGGCCTGTTGCTGTTCGGTGACGCCCTGCCGCCTGGTCTGGACGCCCTCGGTCTGAGGATCGTGCACCCCGACGCCGCCAACGACGTGCTGCTGCGACTCGGAGCGGTCGTGGCGACTCCCCGGACCGTGCTCGCCGACCCCGCCGTAGGCGCTGCGGTCGACAACGCCGCGGACGCACCGGACCCGGTCTCGCTGGCCACGGCGGTGCTCGGCCTGGTCGAAGCGGCCGAGGTGGCGCCGGGCGAGCTGCCGTGGCTGGCCGGGCTGCCTTTGCCCGACGAAGACGGCGAGCTCGTGCCGGCCGGCGATCTCGTGCTGCCCGGCTCGGTGATGGCTGCGGTGATCGAGGACGGGTCACTCGGCCGGCCCTCGGCCGACCTCGTGGACCGGTGGGACGAGCAGGTGCTCGCAGCGGTTGGCGTCGTCGCCGGTCTCACCGTGCTGACCGACGCCGAAGTGACCCTCGACGAGGAAGCCGAGCACGACCTGCCCGACGAGGCCGACTGGGTGGACGATGTGTTGGCGGAGCTACCGCGGCAGGAGCTCCCGCCGGTGCTCAGCGAGTTACGGGCCGTCCGGGACCTCGACCTGGTTCGCGCCGATGCCTGGCCGCAGGTGCTGGCCCTACTGGCAGGCGACCCGGCGCTGCGGGCAGCCGTTACCGAACCGGCTCGAGTGGTGCTGGCCGACGGCCGACGGGTCGACGTCCCGTCGTACACCGCCTGGTGGCTGCGTCGTCATGCACGCCTGGATGGGCGCACGCCCGGCTCGTGCATGGCCGCGGGCTCGGCCGATCTCGAGGGCCTGTACGACGTGGTCGACTCCGACCTCGACCCCGCGTTCCTCACGGCCATCGGCGTCAGGACGACGCTGGCGGCCCTGCTCGCCGAGCCCGATGGTCCCGACGAGCTGCTGGACCGACTCGCCGATTCCGACCGCGAGGTGGCACCGGACCAGCTGCGCAGCCTCTACGTCGCGCTCG
This sequence comes from Sporichthyaceae bacterium, assembly GCA_040004585.1. Lineage (GTDB taxonomy): Bacteria > Actinomycetota > Actinomycetes > JACCUZ01 > JACCUZ01 > JBDUAP01. Next base: position 18,517 of record JBDUAP010000002.1, on the reverse strand, counting down.
CTGCGGTGGATCCCGATCGGGTTTCGCCACCCGAGCAGGTACGCGTCGACCCCATGACCGTGGTGGGCGCCGAGCAGGCCGTCGTCGTCGACAACCCGGCGCACCTGCAGCTGTCGTGGACGCCCGCTCCACTCGTGGTATCGCTGTCGGCCGCCGCAGGGCTGGCGGATGTGCTGGAACTGCCGACCAGCACCGCGCGGCTCTCGGGAACCACGGCCACCGCCGGCTCGAGCCGATCGGTGCCGACGGAGGTCGGTCTTGTCCTCGGCGGCGCCCCTGACTCGTGGCGCGAACACGACCAGCTCACCGTGGACGGCCACGACATCGACTGGTGGGTGAATCCGGACGGCGAAGTGCACGCCGCCACCATGGACGGCCTGGCCCGGGGTCTGGCCTGGTCGGCCGGTCGCTGGGACCTGCGGCGCGACGTTGCCGCCGTGCTGGCTGACCCCGGTCGGGTCGACGACGTGCTCGCCGAGCGGGAGCTCGAGAGCTAGTAGCCGGCCCTACGGGCCGTGCGCACCGTGCTCGACGACCGCACCGTGGTGGTTGTGTGCGTGCTGGCCGGCCGAGGTCGCCGCCATCGCCGGCGTGGCGAGCGCCGAGACGGCCAGGGCACCGGCAGCCAGCAGGGCGAGACCCCTGGCCGACGTCGCCGACCGGCTCTCGCGCTGGTCGGCTTCGACCGGTACGCGTGCCGCTCGCGGCGCCGCCACGAGGACGCAGCCGATCAGGGCAGCCTCCAGGACCACGCACAAGACGTCAGCGACGCCGACGGGCTCCCGGACGGAAGTGAGGGGGTCCAGGGAGAGGCCGATCGTGCGGGACACGCCCCACAGGGCGATCAGGCCCAGCGTGGCGCCCGCTGTGATCCGGGGGAACGGGACGGTGCTGCGGCTCAGGGCCCAGAACGCCCAGCCGACCTGCGCGAGGCCCACCACGGCGAAGAAGATGCCCTGCGCCGGGGACTCGGCGAGGTGCTCGCGGACGACCGCGATGTGGATGAGCCCGGCGCCGAACGAGGCGAACCCCGCCCAGCACCGGGCCACATCCGTGCGGTCGAGACCGCTGGCGTTGCTCACTCAGACGCCGGGGACGCCTGGCGCATCGCCGCGAACGTTCTTGTCCTGGGAGAGACCGACGCCGAGCAGAACGAGGGCACTGGCGAAGTGCAGCACGTTGTCGGCACCGTTCAGGGAAAGGATGTTGGCCTCGCTCGTGTCGTTGGCGATGAACAGGCCGATCACTCCGACGAGCAGGTAGACCGCCCCGACGAGGGTGTTCGCACCCTTGGCGGCTGAGACACTCTTCATCGCAGCGAAGAGCAGCAACGCGCCGATCGCCAGGTGGACGATGTTGTGCAGCGGGTTGATCTCGAAGAAGACCAGCTTGTCTTCCGTGTTGGTGTCCGCGAACTGCCCGAAGCCGGTGACGGCGAATCCGACGAGTCCGACGACAAGGTAGACGACGCCGAAGATGGACCCGACCAGCCTGTTGGGGGAGTCCTGGAGTCGGCCGGTGGTGCCGCGCGTGATTGAGCTACTCATGTGCTGTCCTTTCTGGGCCACCGAATGTGGCGGTTCAACACCCGTCCTTCGGTGCAGGGCAGCGCCCCGGATGGGTCTTGGTTGTCAAGCGAACCGCGACTTACCCCCCACTACCGGGTCCAACCTCGTCGAACTTGGACATCCCGGGCCGGATGGCTGCCCGGCGCCGTCGCACGTAGCGGACGCCGATCAGGCCCAGGAAGGTGCCGGCCAGGAAGATCCAGATCCAGTTCTCGTTCCCGCCGTCGGCCAGGCGGTCGTGAAAGACCAGGGACGCAACCAGGGCGACCGCCCACAGAACGGTGCCAACCGTCACGATCGCGACGTCATTGGTCTCCAGCGGCTCGGGATCGGGACGGCGCGTAATGGGCACGGGCCCAGGCTATGTCTGGCACCCTGCTGTCCGGGCGATTCCCCGCGCCGCGCACCCGACCTTCCGCCGCAACCACCTGCGAGGGACCATGTCCGGAACGAACACGAACACCGCGTCGATCAGCGGGGAGCGGGACACCCCGCGCCGTCCCACGAACGGATTGGACCGCTTCTTCGCGATCTCCGAACGTGGCTCCACCGTCTCGCGCGAGATCCGCGGAGGGCTCGCGACCTTTTTCACGATGGCCTACATCATCGTGCTGAACCCGCTGATCATCGGGACCGTGCCCGACGCGGACGGCAAGTTCCTCGGCGGCGGAGCCGCGCCGAACCTGGCGATGGTCGCTGCGGCCACCGCGCTCGTCGCCGGCGTGCTGACCATCCTGATGGGGGTGGTCGCCAACTTCCCGCTCGCTCTGGCCACCGGGCTCGGTCTGAACGCCTTCGTGGCCTTCACGATCGCCTCGCAGATGAGCTGGGCCGACGCGATGGGCCTCGTGGTCATCGAGGGCCTGATCATCCTCGTCCTTGTGCTGACCGGGTTCCGGGTCGCGGTGTTCCGTGCAGTCCCGGCGGCGCTCAAGATCGCGATCAGTGTCGGCATCGGTCTGTTCATCGCCTTCATCGGGCTCGTGGACGCCGGCATCGTGCGCCGCAACCCTGACTCCGCGAATACGCCGGTGCCTGTCGGCTTTGGCACCGGAGGCGAGCTGCAGGGCTGGCCGACCTTCGTCTTCGTGATCGGGCTGCTCGCGATCATCTTGATGGTCGTGCTGCGGGTGAAGGGCGCGATCCTGATCGGCATCGTCGGCGCGACGATCCTGGCCATCATCATCGAGGCCATCGCGAACATCGGCCCGTCGTTCACCCCGCCCGACAAGGTCAACCCGCACGGATGGGGGCTGAACGTCCCCAAGCTGCCGGATTCTCTTGGCGCAATGGCAGACATGCCCGACTTCGGGCTGCTTGGCCACTTCAGCCTGCTCGGCTCCTGGGACCGGATCGGTTTCGTCGCGACCGTGCTGTTCATCTTCACGCTCATGCTCGCCGACTTCTTCGACACGATGGGCACGGTCACGGCGATCGGCGCCGAGGCGGGGCTGCTCGACGGGGAGGGCATGCCGCCCAAGACCCAGCGCATCCTGATCGTCGACTCGATCGGGGCTGCCGCCGGCGGTGCGGCCAGTGTGTCCAGCAACACGTCGTACATCGAGTCCGCCGCGGGCGTCGGTGAAGGTGCGCGCACCGGCCTCGCGAGCGTGGTCACTGGTGTGCTGTTCCTGCTCGCGACGTTCTTCGCGCCGGTCGTCGCGGCTATCCCTTACGAGGCGGCCACACCCGCACTGGTCGTCGTCGGCTTCCTGATGATGCTGCAGATGCGCGGCATCGACTGGGACGACTACGAGATCGCGATTCCGGCTTTCCTCACAATCATCCTGATGCCGTTCGCCTTCTCGATCACGGTCGGCATCGGTGCCGGCTTCGTGTCCTACGCGCTGATCAAAGCGGTGCGGGGCAAGGCGGCGGAGGTGCACCCGTTGCTGTGGGTCGTAGCCGTGGCTTTCGTCATCTACTTCGCACTCGACCCGATCCAACAGCTGCTCGGCGTCCAGTAGGCGCGTTGGCTGATATCCGGCTGGAACCGTTCGCGAGGGAGCACCTCGACGATCTCGGTGACATGCTGGGGGACCCCGAGGTGCTGCGGTTCACCCGGGTCCCCGAGCCAGTGCCGGGCGACTTCGCCGAGTCCTGGTTAGCCCGTTACGAGCGTGGACGGGCCGACGGCACCCGGATGAACTTTGCCGTCCTCGAGGGACCGGACAACAGGGTCGCTGGGTTCGCCGTTGCGCCGGTCATCGACGCCGAGGCAGCCACGGCTGAGCTCGGGTACGTCGTGGCTGGCTGGGCCCGCGGGCGCGGCGTGGGGACAGCCGTGTTGCGCGAGCTCACCAAGTGGGCCTTCACCGAGCTCGGCATGGTCCGAGTGGAGCTGCTCATCGACGTGGACAACCCGGCGTCCAAGGGCGTGGCCGAGAACTGCGGCTACACGAGAGAGGGAGTCCTACGCTCGGTCTACGTCAAGCCGGGTCGGCGCGCGGACACCGAGTGTTGGTCTCGCTTGGTGACCGACGGGTCATGACGGGTTCCCGACCGGTGCCTGGGCGTGCTCGGGGCTCATCCGCTTCGCTCGGGCGATGATCCGGCGACAGCGCAGCTCAAGCATCACGACGGCAAGGCCGAACAGCCGGAACTGCTTGTTCGTCGTCTGTTTCGCCAGATAGCGCTTGTAGACCTGTTGGGCGATCGCGGCAACGCGGAAGAGCCCGAACACCTCGTACCAGGCCCATTCACGGTTCGTGACCAGCTCCCCGGACCGCTGGCAGTAGTAGGCGACGACCTCCTCGCGGGTCATCATCCCGGGCAGGTGCGTGGGCTGGCGCCGGAACGCATTCATGAGGGCGCCATCGTCGACCTGGATCCAGTAGCCGAGGGAGTTGGCAAGATCCATCAGCGGGTCGCCAACCGTGGCCAGCTCCCAGTCCAGCAGGCCCACCGGACGCGTCAGGTCGTCTGGGTCCAGGACCACGTTGTCGAAGCGGAAGTCGTTGTGCACCAAGGTGTGCGCGTGGTCGGCGGGCTGATTGTCGGCCAGCCAGGTCATGACCTTCGCGAAGGTCCCGACGTTCCACGTCCTGGCCCCGCGGTAGCGCTCCGACCAGCCCTCGACCTGCCGCCGGACGTAGCCGGGTCCTTTGCCCAGATCGGCGAGCCCCGTGATCTGCAGGTCCACCGAGTGCAGCTCGACGAGCAGGTCGATCACGTTCCGGCACAGCTCGGCGACCTGCTCGCGGGACAGGTGCACGTCGTACGGGAGCTCCTTGCGCGGGATCGGACCGACGAGCCGCTCCATGACATAGAAGGGTGTGCCGATGACCGAGGAGTCGCCGCAGAAGGCGATGGTGCTGGGCACGTAGGGAAGGACCCGTCCCAGTGCGGACTGGATGCGGTGCTCGCGGCCCATGTCGTGCGCGCCCTTGTGATGCGCCCCCCTCGGTGGGCGGCGCAGGATGAGATCTCCGTCGGGGTAACGCAGCAGGTAGGTCAGGTTGGACACGCCACCGAGGAACTGGCGCACCTCGGGGACGGCAGACAGGTGCACGTCCGTACGCCGGGGATCGCCGTTCTCGGCGAGCCACGCCGCCATCGCCGGAATGTCGAACGCGTCCTCGTCGCGCACATCGCGGGCGCCGGTGACGTCCGACGTGGGACTGGGTGCGGCCACGGGATCGTGCCCTTCGGTCACGTGAGCCTGCGGACGACGGACAGAGGCAGAACCCTCATCGCCGCACCGATCGGGACCCACGGCCAGGCCGGGACGTACGCCTTCGTCCGGCGCTTTTCGATCGCCTCGACCATGCTCCGGACGCCAGTCTCGGTGTCGACCATGAAGCGGGTCTTCTGCTGGACGTGCTGGTTCATCTCCGACCGGATGTAACCGGGGTAGATCACCGACACGTCCAGGCCGGGGATGTTCTCCGACCGCACCCCCTCGGCGAGGGCCGCCAGCCCGGCCTTCGTTGCGGCATACGTGGTCATCGACTTGCGCATGCCGCGGAGAGCCGTCATCGAGGAGATCAGCACCAGGTGTCCGCGCCCCTGCCTACGGAAGATCTCCAGCGCAGCCTCCATCTGCGCCAACGCACCGACGAAGTTCGTCATCGCTGTTGCACGGTTGGCGTCGGGACGGCCCGTTCCGAGTGGAGCGCCCTTGCCGAGGCCGGCATTGACCACGACACGGTCGATGCCGCCGAACATGTCGGCAAACCGGTGGAAAACCGCGGGGACGGCATCGGCGTCGGTGACGTCCAGCGCGTCGGTCTCGACCCGTCGGCCCGTGCGGGCGCGGATCTCCTCGGCAAGAGTCTCGAGCCGGTCCGTACGGCGCGCGCACAGCGCGAGGTCATAACCCAAGGCGGCGAACTGCCGGGCCATCTCCTCGCCGAGTCCGGAACTCGCGCCGGTGATGAGGACGACGCCCTTACTCGTGCCCGGCTCGCGGTCGATAGGGGCGGTCACCGGGCTGCTCCGTGCTTGCCGAGCTCGATGCGCGCGACCAGTCCCTTGTGGACCTCATCCGGCCCGTCGGCGAGCCGGACGGCCCGCGCGGCGGTCCATGCGCTGGACAGGGGGAAGTCGCTGGAGAGTCCGGCGCCGCCGTGGATCTGGATCGCGAAGTCGATGACCCGTTGGGCGACGTTCGGGGCGGCGACCTTGATCTGGCTGACCTCCGACAGCGCCTCCAGCGGCCCGGCCGTGTCGAGCTTCCAGGCCGCGTGCAGGATGAGCAGCCGGGTCGAGTCGATCGCGATACGGGCCTCTGCGATTCGCTCCCGGTTGCCGCCGAGGTTCACCAGCGGCTTCCCGAACGCGGTGCGCGACAGGCCGCGCTCGCACGCCAGGTCCAGAGCGCGTTCCGCCAGCCCGATCATGCGCATGGCGTGGTGGACCCGCCCGGGCCCGAGACGACCCTGAGCGATCTCGAACGCGCGCCCGGGCCCGGCGATCACGTTCTCCAACGGCACCCGGACGTCGGTGAAGGAGACCTCTCCGTGGCCGAACGGCTCGTCGAAGAAACCCATCGTGTCCAGCATCCGCTCGACCTTCACCCCGGGATTGTCGCGGGGGACGAGAACCATGGAGTGCCGGGCGTACCGGTGCGCGTCCGCGTCGGTCAGACCCATCACGATGAGGACTTCGCACTCGGGGTGCCCGACGCCGGTGGTCCACCACTTCCGGCCGTTGAGAACCATCTCGTCACCGTCGACGACCGCCGTGAGCTGCATGTTCGTCGCGTCCGAGGAGGCCACGTCGGGCTCGGTCATCGCGAAGGCGCTGCGGATCCGTCCGTCGAGCAGCGGGTCGAGCCATCGGTCCTTCTGCTCCTGCGAGCCGTAGCGGAGCAGCACCTCGGCGTTGCCACTGTCGGGGGCGTTGCAGTTGAAGACATAGGGCGCCAGGAAGGACCACCCCGTCGCCTCGGCGACCGGCGCGTAGTCGACGTTGCTCAGCCCCGCACCGCCGCGGGTGCCGTAGCGCTCGGCGTACGGTCCCTCGTGTCCCGCGGGCAGGAACAAGTTCCAAAGGCCCTGTGCTCGCGCCTTGCGCTGCAGCTCACGGACCTCGTCGGGCACCTGCCACAGCTCGTCACCCGTGCCGGCCCGGCGGGCATCGGTGTTGCGTCGGTGCAGTTCGTGCTCGAGCGGCTCAATGTCGTCCCGGATGAACGTCTGCACAGCCTCGGTCAGCTCGGCCGCCCGCTGGGAGGGGCTGAAATCCATGCCGCAACACTAGAAGACAGCACCTTGCTGATCCCTGGCGGCTAGGTCGGCGCTGGTTTGTAACACGCCTACTGTGCGCTGGCTCGCTGCGCACGCGACTTCGCTCTCACGTGCAGCCGCTCTCCTTGTGGCCCGAAGAGACTCAGGATCTCAGCGGGCCCCTCGCCCGCGCTACCGAACCAGTGCGGCACCTGGGTGTCGAACTCGGCCACCTCGCCGGGGCCGAGTACCAGGTCGTGGTCGCCGAGGACGAGGCGCATCCGCCCGGCAAGGACGTACAGCCACTCGTAGCCCTCGTGCGCCTTCAGCTCCGGCTTGGTCTTGCTCGCGGGGACGACGATCTTCCATGCCTGCAGGCCGCCGGGCTGGCCGGTCAGTGGCAGGACCGTGCGGCCGTGGACCCGGTGCGGCTTGAGCCGTACTCGGGGGTCGCCCACATCCGGAGCCCCCACGAGGTCGTCCAGCGGTACACGGTAGGCCTGCGCGAGCGGCAGCAGCAGTTCCAGGCTCGGGCGTCGTTGACCGGTCTCGAGACGGGACAGCGTGCTCTTGGAGATGCCTGTGGAGGCCGCGAGCGCCGTCAGGGTGATGCCCCGCTGGGAACGGAGCCGCCTGAGCCGCGGCCCGACCTGCTCGAGAGCCGAAGCGAGCGCCGTTGACGTGTCCACGCCCCATTGCACCGCGACCTTCCCGGGAATGGCAACAAGAGTTGTCATGGCAGGACGCCGGGGGCAACCTCGAGGACATGAGCGACAACGACGTGGTCATCATCGGTGGCGGGGCGGCCGGTCTGTCGGCAGCACTGGTGCTGTCCCGCGCACGGCGCCGCGTCACGGTGGTGGATGCCGGGGAGCCGCGGAACGCACCCGCTGCACACATGCAGGGCTTTCTCTCGCGGGACGGGATGGCGCCTGGCGAGCTATTGGCCGCCGGCCGCGCCGAGGTGGGGCATTACGGCGGCGAGGTGCACAACGGCACGGTCACCAGGGTCACCCGAGGCGGATCGACGGGCTTCCAGGTCCACCTCGCCGACGGCGCCGTGCTGACCGCCCGACGTCTGCTCGTCACCTCGGGACTACGCGATGAGCTCCCTGACATCCCGGGGGTCCGCGAGCGCTGGGGGCAGGACGTCCTGCACTGTCCCTACTGCCACGGCTACGAGGTGCGCGACCAGCAGCTCGGCGTCCTGGGTGGTGGCCCCAACGCCGTCCACCAGGTGCAGCTGGTGCGCCAGTGGGCCACCGACGTCGTGTTCTTCCCGCACACGACCCAGCTCACCACGGACCAGCGCGAGCAGCTAGTCGCCCGCGCGATCGGCATCGTCGAGGGCACCGTGGTCCGCCTGATGGTGGAAGGCGACAGGTTGCACGGCGTCGAGATGGCGGACGGCAGCGTGGTCCGCCGCGACGCGGTCTTCGTCGGTCCCCGATTCGTGCCGAACGCGGAGCTGCCTGTCAGCCTGGGCTGCGCGGTTGACGACACCGGCTGGGTGGTCGCCGACGCCACGGGCCGCAGCAGCGTGCCGGGGGTGTGGGTCGCGGGCAACGCGGCCAACCCGCGCGCGCAGGTCATCACCGCCGCCGGCGAAGGCTCCGCTGCGGCCATCGCCATGAACGCCGACCTGGTTGAGGACGACGTCCAGGACGCCGTCGCAGCCTTCCGTTCCCATCCCATCGCTTAGGAGCAAGCTGTGCCCGACAACCGACCTAGCCCGCAGATGGCACCCGTCCCGCCGCCGACCAAGCACCAGCTGGCGCTCATGATCTGGCTGTGCGTCTTTCCGACCCTCACCGTCATCAACGTTGGGTTCGGCGACTGGCTGCGACCCATGTCGGCCGTCTTGCGCACCTTCGTGCTCGCGACCATCGCGGTGCCGATCGTCATCTACGGCCTCATGCCCCACCTGCATCGCCTGCGTGCCCGGCTGCTCAGCCGGGCCTGAGCAACCCCCTGCCACGACCTCGTTCGATCAACGGACCCGCTTGACGAACAGGATCGCGACCGCGCTGACGACGGCGGCGCACCCAGCGACCGAGAACACGGCGCCGTAGCCGCCGACCGCCAGGATGCCCGCTGCCATCGCCGGCGCGATCGAGTAGGGGAGGGCGCCGGCGATGTTGAAGACGCCAAGGTCCTTGGCGGTGTTGCCGCTGTCCGGCAGCACATCGACCACGAGTGCCAGATCGACCGCGAGGTAGACGCCGAGGCCGAGGCCGGCGATGGCCATGCCGACGAGGAAGCCGTCGAAGTTGCTGGCAAGGGCGAAGACGAACATCGCAGCGCTGTAGACGATCGCCGCTGCGAAGACGAACACCTTGCGTCGTCCGGTGCGGTCCGACAGCTTCCCGCCGACGAGGGAAGCGGCGATGACGACGATCGACTGGACGAGGATGCCCAAGAAGATCTGTTCCGGCACATCGGCCTTGGCGCTGCCCACCCGGTCCAGCAGGTAGAACGTCTGATAGGTCGTCAAGAACGCGTAGGCCAGCACGAACATGAAGCGACTGGCGAAAGCCCAGGCGAAGTCCGGGCTTGCTCCTGGCTTGACGTAGAAGGTGCGCGCGAACTCGCCCATCGACCAGTCGGGCTTGTCCGCGGCCAGGAGTCGGCGATCGTCGATCGTGGCGGCGAAGAGCACGATGAAGATCCCGCCAAAGACACACGGCGCCATGAACATCGCGAGCAGGCTGCCGCTGAACAGCTTCACCAGGAAGGCGCCGCATACCGACGCGATGGGCAAGCAGATGCCCAGGACTCCGGAGACCACGCCGCGTTGCAAGGCCGGGACCTGGTCCGGAAGCACGGCCACCATGGCCGCGAGCAGCGCGTTGAAGAACAGCTGGGCGATGCACCATCCGACGAGGACGACCGGGATGTTGGGTGCCAGGGCGACGATCAGGGTTCCGACGGATCCGCCTGCCAAGCCGATCACGATCCAGGGACGACGCATGCCCCACCGCGACGAGGTGCGGTCGCTCAGCCTGCCGCTGAGCGGATTGCCGAACATCGCCACCAGGGAGCCCAGCCCGGCGACCACCGCCAACCGACCCGGCGCCTGATCGATCCCGACAAGGGAGTCGATCTTCAGCGCCAGCGTGACCAGCAACGGGGCGATCAACAGCAGAATGCAGCACATGAACGCCGCGGTGTACCGGGCGATGAAGGGCCACTTGACGCGCTGCACCCCGGCCAACTCGGTCATATCTGAGCCCACGGTAGGGGAACATGGTCGCCGTGAGCGGCGACGGCGCATGTGGATGACTCCCGGGGCGAGGTGGTCGTGGTAGCGCCGTTGCTCGAGAGCAAGCTCCATGTCCCCAGCCGTCGGCCCGGTGCAGTCCCGCGCGTGCGGCTCAACGAGCGCCTCAGTGCCGCGTCGCGGACGGCACTGACCCTCCTGTCGGCGCCGGCCGGCTTCGGCAAGACGACACTCTTGACGGAATGGCTGGCCACTCTTCCCGCGGATGGACCGTCGGTGGCGTGGTTGTCGCTGGACCGGCGCGACAACGACCCGACGCTGTTCTGGACGTACGTCGTTGCCTCGCTCCAGAGGGCTGCCGGCATCGGTGACAGCGCTCTGTCGCTGCTGCAGTCGCCTCAGCCGTCGATCGAAGCCGCCCTGGCGGTCCTGCTCAACGACCTGCACGCCAGCGGCGACGACATCCTGCTCGTTCTCGACGACTACCACCTCATCGAGGCGCCGGAGGTCCGCGACGGGATGGCCTTCCTGCTGGAGCACCCCCCGCCGCAGCTCCACGTGGTGCTCGGCACCCGCGCCGACCCGGCCTTGGCACTGGGGGGACTGCGGGGGCGTGGCCAACTGCTCGAGGTCCGGGCCGCAGACCTGCGCTTCACACCCGAGGAGTCCACGGCGTACCTCAACGGGGCGATGGGGCTGGCCCTGACGTCCGGCGATGTCGCCGCGTTGGACGGGCGCACTGAAGGGTGGATCGCCGCGCTCCAACTCGCGGCTCTGTCGATGCAGGGCCGAGATGATGCCAGCGCCTTCATCGCGGGCTTCGCCGGCGACGACCGCTATCTCGTGGACTACCTCGTGGAGGAGGTCCTGGCCCGCCAGCCCGCCGACACCAGGGACTTCCTCCTGCGGACCGCCGTCCTGGGCAGGCTCACCGGGCCGCTGTGCGACGCGGTCACCGGTCGGGAGGGCGGCACGGCGGCGCTCCTGGCGCTGGAGCGCGCCAACCTGTTCCTGATCCCCCTGGACGACCGCCGTCAGTGGTACCGCTACCACCACCTGTTCGCCGATGTCCTGAAGGCACACCTGCAGGAGGAGTACGGCCCCGAGGTCCGGGAGCTGCGCCGGCGAGCCAGCGTGTGGTTCGAGCAGCACGGCGAGCCGGCCGAGGCAATCGACTACGCGTTGGCCGGTGCAGACTTCTCGCGCGCCGCCGACTTGATGGAGCTGGCCATCCCGGTCATGGCGCGCAGCAGGCAGGAGAGCACTCTCCGCAGCTGGGTGCCGATGCTGCCAGACGAGATGGTGCGGGTCCGGCCGGTGCTCGGCGTCGCCTTCGCTGGTGCGCTCGCTCAGGTGTCCGAGTTCGACACCGTCGGCAGCCGGCTGGCGGACATCGAGCGCATCCTTCGCCCGACGGCGGTCAGCGGACCGTGGCCTGAGCAGCCTCCTCCGGGCGTCGTGGTCGTCGACATCGAGGGATTCCGGCGCCTTCCTGGGAACGTCGAGATGTATAGGGCCGCGCTGGCGCTCCGGGACGGAGACCTCGACGGCACCGTCAGCCACGCCTGGCGGGCGATGTCGCTGTCACCGCCGGACGACCACCTCACCCGCGCAGGAGCAGCCGCCCTCGCCGGGCTCGCCTCGTGGACAACGGGCGACCTCGCCTCGGCCCATGCGGGGTACGCTGAGGCCGTCGCCGGGCTCCGCAGGGCCGGGCACATCTCCGATGTGCTCGGCTGCAGCATCACGCTGGCCGACATCCGGCGAACCCAAGGCCGGCTGGACGAGGCGGTGTCCGCCTACGAGGAGGCTCTCGAGCTGGCGGCCGTGGAGCCGGGCGCACCGCCGCTGCGGGGAACGGCGGACATGCAGGTCGGCATGGCCGGCGTCCTCCTGGAGCGCGACGACTTTCCGGCCGCGGCCCAGCGCCTGGCCACGAGCCAGCAGCTCGGTGAGCACAACGGATTGCCGCAGAACCTCTACCGCTGGCGCGTCGCGATGGCGCAGCTTCGGGCGGCCGAAGGCGACCTGGACACGGCCCTCGAGCTGCTGGACGAAGCCGACCGCGTCTACTCGGGGGACTACTCCCCGAACGTACGGCCGGTGCCGGCCGAGCGGGCTCGGCTCCGGGTCCGGCGCGGCGAGCTGGGCCATGCCCTGGCGTGGGCGCGGGAGCGTCAGCTCTCCCCTGACGACGACCTGTCCTATCTGCGCGAGTTCGAGCACATCACCCTGGCCCGCCTGCTGATCGCGGGGTCCACGGCAGGGCGCGCAGCGGCCTCGCTCGACGAGGCCACGGGACTCCTGGAGCGCCTTCTCGTGGCCGCCGAACACGGCGAGCGGGGTGGCAGCGTCATCGAGATCCTGGTCCTGCAGGCGCTGGCCCATCAGTCGCGGGGAGACGTCGCAGCCGCACTCGCGCCGCTGCACCGTGCCGTGGGACTGGCCGAGCCGGAGGGCTACGTGCGTGTTTTCGCCGACGAGGGCCCGCCGATGGCCGCCCTGCTGAAGCCGCTCAGCAGGCAGGCAAGCGCCTCCCGATACGTCCGCCGGCTGCTGGCGGCAACCAGCACGACCGAGCGGCACCCGCCCGTCAAGGCGTCCTTGGTGGAACCTCTGAGCGGACGTGAGCTCGACGTGCTCCGGCTGCTCGGCACGGATATGGACGGACCGGACATCGCCCGGGAGCTGTCGGTGTCGCTGAACACCATGCGGACCCACACGAAGAACATCTACGCGAAGCTCGGCGTGACCAACCGCCGGGCCGCGGTCCGGCAAGCCGGGGAGCTCAACCTGCTGTCGCGCATCCGCGACCACTAGAAACCCAAAGAATCACCACGTCACTCACCAGATGTGGTGATCCCGGCTCACCACATCGGCTCCTAGCTTGCGCCTATGACGAACTCCCCGGCGAACGAGACAGACGGTTGGGGAGCGTACGAGATCCGCGTCAAGGGACGCCTCGAGCCACGCTGGGCCGCCTGGTTCGACGGCATGAGCCTCACCACCCATGACGACGGCACCACGTCCATCCACGGCAACGGGGTCGACCAGTCGGCGCTGCACGGCCTGCTGCAGAAGTTGCGCGACATCGGTCTGCCGCTCATCTCGGTGACACACACAGGACGCGACCGGCCCGATTCGGCCACCTCCCAACCTCGATGACTCTCCTCACACCCAAGAAGGGCACCCGGACATGACGCACACACAGCCGGACACGGAGACCGCGATCCCGGCGGTCTCGCGCAGCCTGAACGGCTTCATCCGCCGTGTTGGCGACGTCAGCGCGCGCAGACCGTGGAGGACGATCGGCGCGTGGGCGGTCCTCACCGCCATTGTCGTGGCCCTCACCGGAGCCTTCGGCGGGGCGTTCCTCGACGACTTCACCGCGCCGCACAGCGAGAGCGCCCAGGCGACGAAGCTGCTCGAGGAGCGCTTCCCCCAGGCTGCCGGCGGCAGCGCGGTCGCCGTGTTCGCCGCCCCCGAGGGCAAGACGCTGACCAGTTTCCGTTCCGGCGTCGAGTCCGCGCTTGCACAGGTTGCCGAGATCGAGCACGTGGCAAGCGTGAGTGACCCCTTCGCGACGAACGGGATCTCCGCCGACGGGCGGGTCGGGTTCGCCGAGATCACGCTGGACGTACCGTCCACCGAGCTCGGACGCCCCGGGGCGGCGGCCATGGCCACCGCCCTCCACCGGGCCGGCGCAGACGGGCTGACGGCCGAGCTCGGCGGCGAGGCCGCGGTCCTCAACGGGGAGAAGTCCTCGGGAGCGGAGGGCATCGGGGTGCTCGCGGCGCTCGTCATCCTCGTCATCGTCTTCGGGACGCTCGTAGCCGCTCTCGTGCCGATCGTTCTCGCACTGGTCGCCGTTGCTGTCGGAATCAGCAGTATCGCGCTGCTGGCTGCTGCTCTGGACATCTCCACCGCTGCACCGACCTTCGGCGCGTTGATCGGGCTGGGAGTCGGCATCGACTACTCCCTGTTCATCGTCTCCCGCTACCGCGAGAACCGCGTCGCAGGGCAGGCCAACGCCCAGGCACTGTCGGCAGCCATGGGCTCGTCCGGCACGGCCGTCTTCTTCGCCGGCGGGACCGTCATCGTCTCGATGGCTGCCTTGGCGCTGACCGGGGTGGGCTTCCTGACCTCCATCGGACTGGCCACCTCGATGGTCGTCCTGTTCGCCATGGCCACCGCGCTGACGCTGTTGCCGGCGCTGCTGTCCCTGCTCGGGAACCGCATCGACGCGGGCCGGATCGTCGGCCGGCGCCGGACCGCGAAGCCGGCCGAGGCCACCGCGTGGTGGCGGCTGGCCCACCGGATCGCTGCGCGCCCGTGGCCGTACCTGGTCGCCGCGGCACTCCTTCTCCTGCTGCTGGCTTCGCCCGCGTTGTCGCTGAAGACCGGCTTCCCGAACGCCGGCGACAATCCGACGAGCACGACGGAACGACGGGCGTACGACCTGCTGACCGACGGCTTCGGACCCGGCTTCAACGCGCCCCTGCTCGTCGTCGTCGACCTGAAGGGCACCGGTCTGGCTACCGGCGATGTCCCCGGGCTCGCGCAGCGCCTCGCGGCCGACCCAGGCATCGCGCAGGTCAGCGCGCCGCACGTCAGTGCGATCGGTGACACCGTCGTGCTGACCGCACGCCCCACGACCGGGCCGGCCGACGCGGTCACCGCACAGACCCTCGAGCGGATCCGGACCATCACGCCCCAGGGGGTGCACGTGACCGGCCCGACCGCGACGACCCTGGACCTGGACAAGCAGCTCAGCGACACCCTGCCGCTGTTCGTCGGCGGGATCATGCTCGCCTCGTTCCTGCTGTTGATGATCGTGTTCCGGTCCGTCGTCGTCCCGCTGAAGGCGGCCGTGATGAACCTGCTGTCGATCGGCGGTGCGTACGGCGTCGTGGTCGCGGTGTTCCAGTGGGGCTGGCTGGGCGGGCTGTTCGGGCTCGACCGGACCTTCCTCATCGCCTCACCGTTCCCGCTGCTGTTCTTCGCCGTCCTGTTCGGCCTGTCGATGGACTACGAGGTCTTCCTCGTGTCGCGCATCAGGGAGGCGTACCTCGCCACCGGCGACACCGCCGAGTCCGTCGCCCGCGGCCTGGCAGCCACGGGGCGGGTCATCACCTCCGGAGCGCTGATCATGGTGGTCGTCTTCCTCGGCTTCGTCACCGATCCTTCGCCGTTCGTGCAAATGATCGGCCTGGGGCTGGCTGCAGCGATCGCGATCGACGCCACCGTCGTGCGGATGGTCCTGGTGCCGGCGACGATGGTGCTCATGGGCAAGGCCAACTGGTGGCTGCCCGGATGGCTCGACCGGGTGCTGCCCCACCTCAGCCTCGAGAACGACCCGACGATCCCGGAGCCCTGCCGCGTGCTGGTGCCAGCGCAGCGATGACAACCACCACAGGCTCCACAAGCAGTCAGCGAGTCCCGTTGGACTCGACGAGGAAGACCGCGCTCGTCGCAGGCATCCTCTACCTGGTCACCTTCATCAGCTCGATCCCGGCGTTCTTTCTGCTCGAGCCCGTCCTGAGCCATCCCGACTACATCACCGGGGCCGGCGCCGATACCCAGGTTGCCTTCGGCGCCCTCCTCGACCTCGTCAATGCCCTCGCCGCTATCGGCACGGCGGTCGCGCTGTTCTCGGTGGTCAGGCGCCAGCACGAGGGTCTCGCCCTCGGGTTCGTCGCCACGCGCATGTTCGAAGCCACCGTCATCGCCATCGGCGTCGTGAGCATCCTGTCGGTCGTGACGTTGCGCCAGGACGGAGCTGCCAGTGGAGATGATGCATCCCTGCTGCCGGTCGGCCAGGCCCTCGTGGCCGTCCATGACTGGACGCAAATCATCGGGCCGGGGATGGCGGGCCTGAACGCCCTGCTGCTGGGCACCCTGATGTACAGGTCCGGGCTCGTGCCGCGGTGGATTCCCGCGATCGGACTCATCGGAGGCCCCGTCTACCTGTCGGCCGTGATCGGGATCATCCTCGGCGTCACCGAGGACGGGTCCGCGTGGCAGGCGATCGGGGGCGCCCCGATGTTCGTCTGGGAGCTGGCGCTCGGCCTCTGGATGACCTTCAAGGGCTTCAAGCCATCACCCATCACCTCGACCGGCGTCCCGCCAGTCCCAGCGCAGGCCGCGGTGTCCGTCGCCTGAGAACTAGGCAATCCGGAGCGGCATCAGCCTGGCGGTCGCTGAAGGCCCTTTGGCTCTGTCGGTGGCCCGACCGGAGGATCACGCTGAACGAGTGGAAGGGACCGGGGCAGCCGTACGGATGGGGGCTCGTGAGGTCCCGGTGCACGCCGCGCCTGCCGGGTTGGACCTGTACTGGCTTCCGCTCGGCGCCGGCGGACACTCGGTGCGCTGGAACGGACGCGTGTTCGAGGCGATGAGTGCGCTGCTCGAGCGTCGCGCCGCCACCGACCTGTACCACTCTGCGCTCGTGGTCCGCCTGCCGCCGGACTCGTGGGTCATCGAGATGACGCCCGTTTGGGCCGCCAGCGACGCCCGGGACCGTGGGGTGGTGGCCGAAGGAGCCGTCGGCTCCCGATGGCTGGGCCGCTCGCGGTTCTTCCGCTACGAGGTCCACTGCTGGCTCGACGGGTCGATCGCCGACGTTGCCGATGCGGTCGCCAGCCCGGTCGTGATCACTACCGAGGAGGCCACCTGCCGGCGCATCCTCGCCTCGCTCCCGTCGGTGCCGACCCTCGTTTGGGGCCGGGACGAGATGGACGCCGGTGGGATGTGGAACTCGAACTCGGTCACCTCCTGGGCCCTGGCCCGCAGTGGCGTGGATGTCGCGGCGATCCGGCCACCTGCCGGCGGGACCGCTCCGGGGTGGGATGCGGGGGTCGCCGTCGAACGCAGCGCACCTGAGCCAGCAGAAGTCACGGTCGCGGACGGGGGAATCCAGAACATCGGATAGTCGTTAGCATAGGTAATGAGTTATGCTAACGATATGCCCACGATGACCCGCACCGCCGAGCTCGCCAGCGTGCTCCGCGTCGCAGTCATGCGGCTGTCCCGTCGGCTGCGCAGCGAGCGCCCTGACACCGGTCTGAGCCTCACCCAGATCGCCACGCTGGGCACGATCGACCGGCACGGCTCGCTCACCCCCCGCGAGATTGCCGATCATGAACGGGTCCAGCCGCCCTCGATGACCCGGGTGCTGGCCGGTCTCGAGCAGCTCGACCTGATCGTGCGGACACCGCACCCGCACGACGGCCGCCAGCATCTGGTGTCGCTGACGAAGGACGCCCAGGCCCTGTTGCGCGAGGACAGGCGACGCCGTGAGGCCTGGTTGGCGCAGCGCCTGGCCGAGCTGACTGTGGAGGAACGAGAGCTGCTGGCTGCGGCTGCGCCGATCATCGATCGGATCACCCGCGCGTGAGCCCGACGTTCCGCTCGCTGCGCATCCGCAACTACCGCCTCTACGCCACCGGTGGGCTCGTCTCGAACATCGGCACCTGGATGCAGCGCATCGCCCAGGACTGGCTCGTCCTCGAGCTGACCAACAACAACGGGATCGCGCTCGGTGTCACCACCGGCCTGCAGTTCCTTCCCATGCTGCTCGTCGGTCCTTGGGCCGGCTCGCTCGCCGACCGCTACTCCAAGCGACAGCTCCTGATTCTCACCCAGGCCTTCATGGGTGTGGTCGGCGCCTTCCTCGGCCTGCTCGTCATCACCGACGTCGTACGCGTGTGGCATGTCTTCGTCCTTGCCAGCTTGCTCGGTCTGGGCGCAGCCGTCGACGCCCCGGCCCGGCAGTCCTTCGTCATCGAGATGGTCGGCGCCGACGACGTGTCCAACGCCGTCGGGCTCAACAGCGCGTCTTTCAACCTCGGTCGGGTGATCGGCCCGGTCCTGGCCGGCTTCCTGATCGTGCTCTTCGGCACCGGCCCGGTCTTCCTCATCAATGCGGCGTCCTACATCGCCGTGATCCTGGCATTGCGCGCGATGCGGGTAGCCGAGCTGCAGTCCGCACCACGGATGGCCCGCGGCAAGGGGCAGGTCCGCGAAGGCATCCGATACGTCCGGGGCCGGCCCGACCTCAT
>JBDUAP010000147.1:0-7003 GCA_040004585.1 Sporichthyaceae bacterium | reverse complement strand
ATGGTGCCGGTGGCGGCAAGCAGCGCCTCCACCAGCGTGGTCTTGCCGGCTCCCGAGTGGCCGACCAGCACGACGTTGCGAACGGAGGTGGGCTGGTCGGCCGTCGGTGCTCTGCCCGCGGCTCCGGCAGCTGACTGGGTGCTTCCTGACGGGGCCATCTCGACAGCCTTCACCCGCCGACGCCGCCGCACAAGGGGCCGCCCGACTACGATGACCCCGCCCGCCGAGTCCCGGAGAGACGTCCGCATGCTCAACCGTTTCGCCCGAGCCCTCTTCACGCGCATCTTCCGGCCGGTCGCCGCCTTCCTGGTGCGCCGTGGGGTCAGCCCGGACCTGGTGACGCTGATCGGCACGCTGGGCGTCGTCGTCGGTGCGCTGGCGTTCTTCCCACGCGGCGAGTTCTTATGGGGAACGCTGTTCATCACTGCGTTCGTCTTCTCCGACCTCGTCGACGGCACGATGGCCCGGATGGCCGAGCGGTCCAGTCCCTGGGGGGCCTGGCTGGACTCCACGCTGGACCGGGTCGGTGACGCAGCCGTCTTCGCGGGCATCGGCCTGTGGTTCGCCGGTCGCGGTGACGACGTGCTGCTGCTCTGCCTGTGCCTCTACTGCCTGTCCAGTGGTGCCGTCGTCTCCTACGCGAAAGCGCGCGCGGAGGGTCTGGGCATGACGGCCGACGTCGGCATCACCGAGCGGGCCGACCGCCTCGTCGTGGTCCTGGTCGCGACGGGCCTGGACGGGATGGGCCTGCCCTACGTGCAGGCGCTGGCGCTCTGGTACGTCGCGATCGGCAGCACCATCACCATTGCCCAGCGCAGCATGGCGGTCCGCAAGCAGGCCCGAGCGCTGGCCCCCTGAGGTGCGAGAACGCCTGACCTACCGGTTGTACGCCGTGGCGTGGGGGATCGTGCGGCGGCTGCCCGAGCGGGTGGCGTACCGGCTCTTCGACCTGATCGCGGACCTGGTCTGGCGCAGCCGCCGTGGTCTGGTCCTGCGGCTGGAGGCGAACCTGCGACGCGCCCGGCCCGACACGTCGTACGACGAGCTGCGAGCGCTGTCGCGGGCAGGCCTTCGGTCCTACCTGCGCTACTGGTGCGACGCGTTCCGGTTGCCGGACTGGAGCAGGGACCGGGTTGTCGCGACGGTGCGGGTGGAGAACGAGCACTACCTGCGGGACACGCTGGGCGCTGGGCGGGGAATGGTCGCGGCCCTCATGCACATGGGCAACTGGGACCATGCCGGCGCGTGGGCCTCCCTCACCGGGACGCCCGTGGTGACGGTTGCCGAACGGCTGCGTCCCGAACGGCTGTACGCCCGGTTCCTCGCCTACCGGGAGCGGCTCGGGATGGAGATCCTCCCGCTGACCGGCGGCGACGGTGATCTCATCGACACGCTGTCGCGTCGATTGCGCGAGGGGCGGCTCGTGCCGCTGGTCGCGGATCGCGACCTGCGCGCCAGCGGCATCCCAGTGGACCTGTTGGGGGAGCCGACCCGGATGCCGCCGGGGCCGGCGATGCTCGCCCTGCGCACCGGGGCGGCGCTGCACCCGGTGAGCATCTGGTACGAACCGGCCGGCTCCCGGCGCCATCGACTGGTGATCCGGTTCCACGACGAGGTCGTGGCACCCGCGAATGGGCGCACCCGTGAGAAGGTCACCGCCATGACCCAGGAGGTGGCTACCGTCTTCGGCGAGGCGATCACAGCCCACCCCGAGGACTGGCACATGCTGCAGCCGCTTTGGCTCGGTGACCTCACCGACCGGCCCCGGGCGGAGCCGACGCCGCGGTGAAGATCGGCATCGTCTGCCCCTACTCCTGGGACGTCCCCGGCGGCGTGCAGTTCCACGTCCGGGACCTTGCCGAGGTGCTGCTGGCCCGCGGTCACGAGGTCTCGGTGCTCGCGCCGGCCGACGACGACACCCCGCTCCCGGCGTACGTCGTGCCGGCCGGGCGAGCCGTTCCGGTCCCGTACAACGGCTCGGTCGCGCGGGTCAACTTCGGCCCCATCTCGGCAGCACGCGTCCGCCGGTGGCTGCGCGAGGGCGAGTTCGACGTATTGCACATCCACGAACCGGCGACCCCGTCGCTGTCGGTGCTGGCCTGTTGGGCCGCGAGCGGCCCGATCGTCGCGACGTTCCACACGGCGAACCTGCGATCCCGGGCGATGCTGGCGGCCTATCCGGTCCTCGAGCCGGCCCTGGAGAAAATCAGCGCCCGGATCGCAGTGTCCGAGGATGCCCGGCGCACGCTGGTCGAGCACATGGGCGGTGACGCGGTCCTGATCCCGAACGGGGTGTTCGTCGACCGGTTCGCCGCGGCGCAGCCGCAGCCCTCCTGGTGTGGCGAGGCGGGGACGGTCGGTTTCATCGGCCGTCTCGATGAGGACCGCAAGGGCCTGCCCACTCTGCTGGCCGCGTTCGGCGAGGTTGTGGCGGCCCGCCCCGGCGTGCGGCTGCTAGTCGCGGGTCGGGGTGACATCGAGGAGGTCGCCGAGGACGTGCCGCCCGAGGTGATGGCGGCGGTCACCTTCCTCGGTCAGGTGTCGGAGCAGGACAAGGCCCGGCTGCTGCGGACCGTCGACGTCTATGTGGCGCCCAACCTTGGCGGGGAGAGCTTCGGGATCATCCTGGTCGAGGCCCTCGCAGCAGGGGCGCCGGTGCTGGCGTCCGACCTCGATGCGTTCCGCCGCGTGCTCGACGACGGTCGGGTCGGCGTTCTGTTCCCCACCGGTGACGTGCCGGCGCTCGCCGCCGCACTGATCGAGCTGCTCGCAGATGACGGGAAGCGGGCCGCCCTGCGCGAGGCCGGCGCGCGGTGGGTGCGCCGCTACGACTGGGAGACGGTGGCCAGCGATCTGGTCGCCGTCTACGAGACGGTCGAGGCGGGCGCCGGCGCTGTCGTCGAGGACGAGCGCCGTGGTTGGCGGGACCGGCTGCGGCGCTGATCCCGCCGTACGCTCTGGCCCATGGGCGCAACCTGGATCGTGGTCACGGGTGCCGTCCTCGTGGTCGCCGGGTGGTACCTCTTCTTCAGTGCGACCCGACTGGACCGCTTCCACGGGCGGGTGGAGGGAGCCCGCAGCGCGCTGGACGCACAGCTGGTCCGGCGGGCTTCGGTGTCGTTCCAACTCGCGGTCTCCGGCCTGTTCGACCCGGCGACCAGCCTGTTGCTCGCCGATGCCGCGCAGGGCGCCCGCGACGCGGAGGAGCCGGACCGGGAGGTGGCCGAGAGCAACTTGACCCGAGCCCTGCAGGCTGCCCTCGCGGATACCGGTATGGCCGCGGCGCTGGACGCCGACCCTGCGGGGCACGAGCTGGTTTCCGAGCTGGGGGCGGCGAGCAAACGGGTCGAGCTGGCCCGGCGATTCCTCAATGACGCGGTCCGCGGGGCGCGGGTGGTGCGCCGCAAGCGGGTCGTCCGCTACCTGCGCCTGGCCGGTCACGCTCCGTGGCCGCCGACATTCGAAATGGATGACACGCCGCCCACCGGGCTGGTTCGCGTATCGGCGGCCGGACCATCTAACGTCGTCCTGTGATCTCGCGTCCTCTTGCCGCCCTTCTCGGTGCCGCCGTGCTGCTCGGTGCCTGCTCCTCCGACGACCCTGAGCCCAAGGCCAAACCGACCGCGTCGGCCACGAGCCCGTCGCCGACGCCCACCCCCACGCCGACGCCCACGTCGCTGCTCGCCGGTCGGGTCGGCCTCGTGGACGGCCGGGTCCTCGCCGTGAAGATCGACAACACCGCGAACGCCCACCCCCAGGTGGGCCTGGCCATGGCCGACGTGGTCTACATCGAGCAGGTCGAGGGCGGGGTGACCCGGCTGGTCGCCATCTTCGCCAGCCAGCAGCCCAAGGAGGTCGGCCCGGTCCGCAGCGCCCGGATCACCGACATCGACCTCCTGCGCCAGTACGGCACCGTGGCGCTGGCCTACTCGGGCTCCAACAACGGCGTCGCGAGCAATCTGAAGCGGGCCAAGCTGAAGCTGCTGTCCAACGACGTCGACCACCGGGGCTTCCGGCGGTCGGGGTCACGTCCGGCGCCGTACAACGTCATCGGAGACCCGCGTGAGCTGTTGAAGCGGGCCGGTGGCGGGGTCTCCGCGCCCAAGCAGGTGGGCTACGAGTTCGGCCCCCTCCCGTCGGGTGGCAGGCCGGCGAAGTCGGTGCTCATGCGCTACCCGATGGCGACTGTCGGCGCGGTGTGGTCGGCGGACCGAAAGCGGTGGCTGCTCTCGATGGACGGCAGGAGCGACATGGCCGCGGAGGGTGGTCAGCTTGGTGCCGCCACGTTCATCGTCCAGTACGCCAAGGTCACCGCCTCCCGGTTCGTCGACGTGAACGGCGTGGCGACTCCTCGCACAGACACGGTCGGCTTCGGTCCCGCGCTGATCTTCCGCGAGGGCCAGGTCTTCAATGCCAAGTGGCGCCGTCCCAAGGCGACGGCCCCCACGGAGTACACGATCGGCGGGCATACGGCCTCGTTCGCTCCCGGCACGGTCTGGGTGGCTCTGATCGCGCGCAAGCAACCGGTCACGGTGCGCTGACAACAGGCTTACGATGGGGTCAATAGCCCCGGTGGGAAGTGAGGTTCCCGTGTCCAGCCCCGAGATCGCCCGCCCCGACGCCAGCCGGTCCGAGACCGGGACGGCCCGCGTCAAGCGCGGCATGGCCGAGATGCTCAAGGGCGGCGTGATCATGGACGTGGTAAACGCCGACCAGGCCAAGATCGCAGAGGACGCCGGCGCGGTCGCCGTGATGGCGCTCGAGCGGGTGCCCGCCGACATCCGGGTCCAGGGCGGCGTGGCCCGCATGAGCGACCCCGACATGATCGACGGGATCATCTCGGCGGTCTCCATCCCGGTCATGGCCAAGGCCCGGATCGGTCACTTCGTCGAGGCGCAGGTGTTGCAGTCCCTCGGGGTCGACTACGTCGACGAGTCCGAGGTGCTCACGCCGGCCGACGAGGCGCACCACATCGACAAGTGGGCGTTCACGGTGCCGTTCGTGTGCGGAGCCACCAACCTCGGAGAGGCGCTGCGGCGCATCGCAGAGGGCGCCGCGATGATCCGCTCCAAGGGCGAGGCCGGCACCGGCAACGTGGTCGAGGCGACCCGGCACATGCGCTCGATCCGGTCAGAGATCCGCCGCCTGTCCACGATCGGTGACGAGGAGCTCTTCTACGCCGCCAAAGACCTTCGGGCACCGGTCGACCTCGTCCGCGAGATCGCCGAGACCGGCAAGCTGCCGGTCGTCCTCTTCACCGCCGGCGGCATCGCGACCCCCGCCGACGCGGCGATGATGATGCAGCTCGGCGCCGAGGGCGTCTTCGTGGGCTCGGGCATCTTCAAGTCCGGCGACCCGGCCAAGCGCGCCGAGGCGATCGTCAAGGCGACCACCTTCTTCGACGACCCCGACGTGATCGCCAAGGTCTCCCGCGGCCTTGGCGAGGCGATGGTCGGGCTCAACATCGACACGCTGCCCGAGTCCCAGCGCTACGCCGACCGCGGCTGGTGACCGCCCCGACCATCGGGGTGTTCGCGCTGCAGGGGGACGTGCGCGAGCACGTCCAGACGCTTGTCGGGCTCGGTGCGACCACCGTCGCGGTGCGTCGTCCGGGAGACCTCAATGGCCTGGACGGACTAGTCCTGCCGGGAGGCGAGTCCACCACGATGTACAAACTGGCGATGTCCTTCGAGCTGCTTGATCCGCTGCAGGCGGCGGTTCGAGCAGGGTTGCCTGCCTACGGCTCGTGCGCCGGGATGATCATGCTGGCCAACCGGATCGAGGACGGCATCGACGGCCAGCGCACGATCGGCGGGCTCGACATCGTCGTACGCCGGAATGCCTTCGGCCGGCAGGTGGATTCGTTCGAGGCAGACGTCGATTTCGAGGAGGTCGCCGGTGGGCCGGTGCACGCCGTGTTCATCCGAGCTCCGTGGGTCGAGTCCACCGGCGACGGCGTCGAGGTTCTCGCACGCGTCAACGGCGGCCCTGCCGACGGTAGGGTCGTCGCGGTCCGCGGCGGGGCAGAATCACAGCTGCTGGCGACCTCGTTCCACCCGGAGCTGACCGGTGACGCCCGGGTGCACGAGCTGTTTCTGCGGATGGTGAAGGAGCGTTCATGAGCGGCCACTCCAAGTGGGCGACCACTAAACACAAGAAGGCTGTCGTCGACGCCCGGCGAGGCAAGTCGTTCGCCAAGCTGATCAAGAACATTGAGGTTGCGGCGCGGACCGGCGGCGGTGACGTCAACGGCAACCCGACGCTCTACGACGCGATCCAGAAGGCCAAGAAGACGTCGGTCCCGAACGACAACATCGAGCGTGCGGTCAAGCGAGGGTCGGGCACCGAGGCTGGCGGGGCCGACTACCAGACGATCATGTACGAGGGCTACGGCCCCAACGGGGTGGCGGTTCTCGTCGAGTGCCTGACCGACAACCGCAACCGCGCCGCCTCCGAGGTGCGGATCGCGCTGACCCGCAACGGCGGGACGATGGCCGACCCGGGCTCGGTGTCCTACCTGTTCAACCGCAAGGGCGTGGTCATCGTCCCCAAGGCCGAGGGTGTCGGTGAGGACGAGGTGCTGGGCGCCGTGCTGGACGCTGGCGCCGAGGAGGTCAACGACCTGGATGAGGCCTTCGAGGTCGTGTCCGAGGCCACCGACCTGGTCGCGGTGCGCACCGCCCTGGTCGATGCCGGCATCGATTACGACTCGGCCGAGGCGTCGTTCCTGCCGTCGGTGAGCGTGCCGCTGGACGAGGACGGTGCCAAGAAGGTGTTCCGCCTGATCGAGGCACTCGAGGATTCCGACGACGTACAGAACGTCTGGGCCAACTTCGATGTCAGCGACGAGGTGATGGAAGCCATCGGCTAGACCGGCTCAGGCGGCACGGCCCAGCGCGTCGAGCACGGCCTGGCGTACGTCGGTCGGCGGGACCCCGAGTCGGGTGACCACGGTGGTGGCCAGGCCGTCGGCGCGCATCAATCCGAGGACCAGGTGCTCGAC
>JBDUAP010000146.1:0-7020 GCA_040004585.1 Sporichthyaceae bacterium | reverse complement strand
CGCGCGTCGAGGAGTTCGGCCTGAAGAAGATGTGGAAGTCGCCGAACGGCACGATCCGCAACATCCTCGGTGGCGTCATCTTCCGCGAGCCGATCATCATGTCCAACATCCCCAAGCTCGTGCCGGGATGGACGAAGCCGATCGTCGTCGGGAGGCACGCCTTCGGCGACCAGTACCGCGCCACGGACACCCGAATCCCCGGTGAGGGCAGGCTGACGCTGACCTTCACGCCGAAGGACGGCTCGGAGCCGATGGAGCTCGACGTCTACGACTTCCCGGGATCCGGTGTCGCGTTGGCGATGTACAACCTGGACGACTCGATCCGCGACTTCGCCAGGGCGTCGTTCCGCTACGGCCTGGACCGCGATTACCCGGTCTACCTGTCGACGAAGAACACGATCCTCAAGGCGTACGACGGGCGGTTCAAGGATCTGTTCCAGGAGGTCTTCGAGTCGGAGTTCAAGGCCGATTTCGAGGCCAAGGGGCTGACCTACGAGCACCGCCTGATCGACGACATGGTCGCGGCCGCACTGAAGTGGGAGGGCGGCTATGTCTGGGCGTGCAAGAACTACGACGGCGACGTGCAGTCCGACACGGTCGCGCAGGGGTTCGGCTCGCTCGGCCTGATGACCTCGGTGCTGATGACGCCCGACGGCCGGACCGTCGAGGCGGAGGCGGCGCACGGCACCGTCACCCGGCACTACCGCCAGCACCAGCAGGGCAAGCCGACCTCGACCAACCCGATCGCCTCGATCTTCGCCTGGACCCGGGGGTTGGCCCACCGCGGCAAGCTCGACAGCACCCCGGACGTCATCGACTTCGCTGAGAAGCTCGAACAGGTCTGCATCGAGACGGTGGAGAGCGGCCAGATGACGAAGGACCTGGCGCTGCTCATCTCCAAGGACCAGCCGTTCCTCAACACCGAGGACTTCCTGGCCGCGATCGACGAGAACCTCAAGACGAAGATGGCCGGCTGAAGCGCCGTCGCGCTGATGGACGACGAGGCGCTCCGGCTGGCGGTCTACTCAACCCTCGCCGCGACCGGCAGGGCGCCGGACAACGACACGTTGGCCGGCGAGTTGGGTGTCGGCGTGGCAGCCATCGTCGCCGGGATGGACCGCCTGGCTGCGGCTCGACACGTCGTGCTGGACTCTGTCGGCAACGTGGTGCTGGCCCACCCGTTCGCGACGGCGCCGCTCGGGTTCTCGGTCATGGGAAAGCGGACGCTGTGGTGGGGCGGCTGCGCTTGGGACTCGTTCGCGATCCCGCACCTGGTGCCCGACGAGCCGAGCGTCCTCGTCTCGACCCGCTGTCCGGGGTGCGACGCGGCACTGGCCTGGGTGGTTGATCGCAATGCGCCGCCGGTCGGGATAGAGGTGGCGCATTTCCTCATGCCGATGGCCCAGGCGTGGGACGACGTCGTCGTGACCTGCAGCAATCAGCGGCTCTTCTGCTCGCCCGATTGCGTCGACCGGTGGCTGTCGACGTCCAGCCTCGAGCGGGGTTACGTCATGGATCTCGCGGCGCTGTGGCGGCTGGCACGTTCGTGGTACGACGGCCGCCTCCAATCGGGCTACCAGCGCCGGGAACCCGCGCAGGCGCGAAACTACTTCCGCGACGTCGGTCTCGAGGGGCCGTTCTGGGGCCTCGACCAAGGCGGCGGGTCCGGAGAACAGGAGGAGGAGAAGGCATGAGCACCGCGATCCAACTCGTCATCGACTGCGCCGACCCCGACCGGCTGACGCGGTTCTGGGCGGAGGCGCTGGGCTATCAGGTGCCACCACCTCCCGAGGGCTTCGACACCTGGCGGGCCTACTGGGTGAACGTCGGCGTTCCCGAGGATGAGTTGGACGACGGTGACGACTCGCTCGTCGACCCCGACGGGGCGGGACCGCGGATCTGGTTCCAGAAGGTGCCCGAGGGAAAGGTCGTGAAGAACCGGCTGCACCTCGACCTGGATGCCAGCGGCGGACGGACGGTGCCGATCGCCATCAGAACGGAACGGGTCATTGCGATGGCCAACCGCCTCATCGACGCCGGGGCGACCCGGGTGCGGGTGTTGTCGGAGGAAGGCCTCGACCACTACGGCGAGGTCATGCAGGACCCGGAAGGCAACGAGTTCTGCGTCCACTGATCGAGCCACGAGCCCGGGAGGTTCGATGAGCCGCAGGCTGCGCGACCTGCCCAACCTCGGGCCCGCCAGCGAGCGGATGCTGGTGGCAGCGGGCATCGACACACCCGAGGACCTGGACCGGCTGGGCTCCCTCGAGGCCTACCGGCGTGCGATCGCAGCCGGTGGCCGTCCGTCGCTGAACTTTCTGTGGTCAATGGAAGCGGCCCTGCTCGACCTGGACTGGCGCGACCTGCCCGCCGCACGCAAGCAGGAACTGCGTGACGCTCTCTGACCGCGCAGGAACTGCATGATCGCTGGGGAGGTGGGGCGGGGGGAGGTTCGTCTACCCTTTGCGCCATGGACGGCTGCTATAGGCCGGCGTACCGCCCGAGCCCGGGGGGTGCGCCGTGAATGGGACGCTGAGCGTTCTGCTACTGGTCTTCCTGTTCATCGCCATCGGGGCCTTCTTCGCGGCTGCCGAGATCGCGCTCGTGTCGCTGCGCGAGGGGCAGGTCCGCAGCCTGGCTCAGCGCGGACCGCGCGGGCAACGCGTGGCGAAGCTGCACGAGGACCCGAACCGGTTCCTGGCCTCGGTCCAGGTCGGCGTCACGCTGGCCGGATTTCTCGCGGCTGCTTTCGGAGCGTCCAGCCTGGCCGACGACTTTGCGCCACACCTGGCGGACTGGGGGGTTCCCGAGGGCTTCGCCAAGCCGCTCGCTCTCGTGGCCATCACCCTGGTCATCACCTACCTGTCGATCGTGTTCAGTGAGCTGGTGCCAAAGCGGCTCGCTTTGCAGCGCGCCGAGAAGACTGCGCTTCTCGTCGCGCCGATCCTCGACCGGGTCGCCACGGCGTTCCGGCCCCTGGTTTGGCTGCTGTCGACGTCGACCAACGCGGTGGTGCGGCTGTTCGGCGGTGACCCGAACGCGCAGCGGGAGTCGATCTCGGAAGCGGAGCTGCGCGACATCGTGGCCGGGCACGAGCTGCTCGGCCGCGAGGAGCGACAGCTGATCGAGGATGTCTTCGAGGCGGGCGAGCGCCAGCTGCACGAGGTGATGGTCCCCCGCACCGAGGTCGACTTCCTCGATGCGTCGACGCCCGTGTTCAAGGCGCTGGGCAATGTGTCAACGCGCCCGCACTCGCGCTACCCCGTCGTCCGCGGCAACCCGGACGACGTCGTCGGTTTCATCCACGTGCGTGACCTGTTCGCGCCGGAGATATCGGGGCAGTCGGTCCGGGTCGGCGAGATCGCTCGTCCGGTCAAGCAGATGCCCGGCACCAAGCGGGTGCTCTCCGCGCTGTCGGAGATGCGCCGCGAGGGTCATCACCTGGCGATCGTCGTCGACGAGTACGGCGGCACGGACGGCATCGTGACGATGGAGGACCTCATGGAGGAGGTGATCGGCGAGATCCACGACGAGTACGACGTGGAGGAGGAGCAGACCCGGTCACTTCGGGGCGGAGACACCGAGGTCGACGGACTGCTCAGTGTGGAGGACTTCGCGGACAAGACCGGGCTGGAGCTCCCGGACGGTCCCTACGAGACCGTGGCCGGCTTCGTCATCCACCAGCTCGGCCGGCTGCCCGGTGTGAGCGAGAGCTTCGAGGCGCTCGGGCACCGCTTCACGGTCACCGAGCTCGACAGCCGACGCGTGGCCAAGGTCCGGCTCAGCGCGCTGCCGGCGACCGAGCCGCCGGGGGCCACCCCGAACGAGAGTTGATGGGCCTCCTGCCTGGCAGAATGTCCGTCGTGTCATCCCCAGCCGCCGGTGCGCCCGGCTCGCGTGCGCGGGTCCTGTCCGGCATGCAGCCCACGGCCGACTCCCTCCACCTCGGCAACTACCTCGGCGCGCTGCGCCAGTGGGTCGCCCTTCAGGAGGACCACGACGCCTTCTACTGCGTGGTGGACCTGCACGCGATCACCATGGGGCACGATCCCGAGCTGTTGCGGCACCGCACCCGGGTGACCGCGGCGCAGTACCTCGCCGCCGGCGTCGACCCGGAGGTCAGCGCGCTCTTCCTGCAGTCGCACGTCCCCGCGCACGCGCAGCTCGCCTGGGTCCTGGGCTGCATCACCGGCTTCGGCGAGGCCAGCCGGATGACACAGTTCAAGGACAAGGCGCAGCGTGGCGGCACCGACAGCGCCTCCGTCGGGCTCTTCACCTACCCGATCCTGCAGGCGGCCGACATCCTGCTCTACCAGGCCGACCGGGTGCCCGTCGGTGAGGACCAGCGCCAGCACGTCGAGCTCACCCGCGACCTCGCCGTGCGGTTCAACTCGCGCTTCGGTACGACGTTCACGGTGCCCGAGCCCTACATCCTCCGGGAGACCGCCAAGATCTACGACCTGCAGCAGGTCGAGAAGCAGATGAGCAAGAGCATCGGCGGCTCGGGGGTCATCTGGATGCTCGAGGACCCCAAGGCCATCGAGAAGAAGATCCGCAGCGCGGTGACCGACACCGGCAGGGAGATCGTCGCTGACCCGGTCGGCAAGCCGGGCGTAACCAACCTGCTCGGCATCCTGAGCGCCCTCACCGGTGAGGCGCTGCCGGCGATCGAGGAGCGGATGGCCGGGCACGGTTACGGCGACCTGAAGAAGGAGGTCGCCGCTGCGGTGCTCGACGTCACCGTCCCGTTCGCGGCCCGGGTCCGCAGCTACCTCGACGACCCGGCTGAGCTCGACGCTCTGCTCAAGCGCGGCGCCGAGAAGGCCAAGCAGGTCGCCGACCCGACTCTCGCCACCGCCTACGACCGTGTTGGTTTCCTGCCGGGCTTCCTTCCGTGACCCGGGTGAGGGCGTGACGGAGACGCGCATCATCGGCGTTGCCATCGCGATCCCGGAGCCGCACGGCGCGGCTCTGCAGAGCTACCGCGAGTCCTACGGCGACCCGCTGGTCGCGGCGATCCCCACCCACGTCACGTTGCTGCCGCCCACGCCGCTGCACGCCAGCGACCTCAGTGATGTCGAGGAGCACCTTCGCAAGGTCGCCATCGCCGAGCAGCCGTTCGAGCTGCACCTGCGCGGCACCGGAACGTTCCAACCGGTGTCACCGGTCGTGTTCGTGCAGTTGGCCCAGGGCATCGGGGACTGTGAGCGGATCGAGGCTCAGGTTCGCTCCGGCCCGCTGTCCCGCACGCTGAACTTCCACTATCACCCGCACGTCACCATTGCCCACGACCTGCCCGAGGGTGTGCTCGACCGCGCCTACACCGAGTTGGCCACCTACGAGGCACGATTCCCGGTCTGGGGGTTCAGCCTGTTCGAGCACGGCGCCGACGGGGTATGGCGGCCGCAACGCGACTTCCCCTTCGGCCGGTCCCTCCCCGGTCCGACCCCAGACGGGGGACCGCCCGGCGGAAGGTGAGCCATGCTCGACCGCATTCGAGCTCGGATCCGCGTGTGGCGTGCCAGCTACCCCTGGTTGGATCACGCCGTCCGGGCTTACGACCGCAACACCGAGGTGATGGGCACTCAGCTCGCGGCGGCGATCACCTACTTCGGCTTCCTTTCGTTCTTCCCATTGCTGGCGCTGGGTTTCTCGCTCGTCGGCTACATCAGCGACATCTATCCCAGCGCCCAGGACGACGTGACCCGGGCGGTGCAGAACGCCTTCCCGAGCATCGTCGGCGACGGCGACGGGCAGATCAACGTCCAGGACATCATCGACGCGCGCGCGAACGCCGGGATCATCGCGCTGCTCGGCCTGGCGTACGCAGGCATGGGGTGGCTGGATGCGCTCCGGGACGGCCTGCGGAAGGTGTTCGCCACGTCTGACGTGCAGGTCTCCTTCATCAAGAAGAAGCTCACTGACGTCGCCGTCCTCTTGCTGCTTGGCGTGAGCCTGCTCGCTTCGCTGGTCGTGACCAGCGTGGCGACAGCAGCCACCACCTTCGTCCTGGACCATGTCGGGCTCGAGCACAGCTTCGTCGCGATCGGGCTGCTCAAGGTGATCTCGGTCGCCTTCGCGGTCGCGGCAGACACGGTTCTTTTCGCCATCGTGTTCTCGAGGCTCTCCGGGGCCAAGCTCGCCTGGCGGCAGGTCCGCTCCGGCGCGCTGCTCGCAGCGGTCGGCTTCGAGCTGCTGAAACTGCTCGGTACGTTCTTGATCGGGCGCACCACCCAGAACCCGCTCTACGCGACGTTCGGTGTCGTCGTGGGCCTACTGGTGTGGATGAACTTCGTCGCGAAGCTCACGATATTCGCCGCCGCGTGGACGGCCACCGAGCCCTACTCACTACAGCCGGTCCGACTGGGTGAGAAGGGAGCGGGACGCCGCACCGGCCTGGCCGCTGCCACCGAGCCCGTCAGTCCCGTCGCACCCGGGGACTTCGAGCCGGTCCCGGTCGGCCCGCCGGGCACCCGGGTTGTGTCCGGCGCACGCAAGCCCGGGTGGCGCCGCGCGTTTGCCGGTGCCGCAGCTGGGGCCGGCGTGGCGGCCTGGTTGATGCGCTTCCGCCGCAGTGACGACTGATAGCTGACGAGCCGGCGGCAGCTAGCGGGCGAGCTGGCGCCAGATCGCCGGCACCGACTGCCGGCGTCGGCGAAGGACAACCACTCTCGCCCGCAGCAGGCCGAGACCGCCTGCGAGAGCCAGCGCCAGCCACGAGTACCACGGCAGGACCGGAGTGCTGCCGACAACGGCGGCGGTCCGCGGACCCCCAGCCACGATGCGCTGAGGCAGTGAACCCGGCTCGGAGGCTGCTGCTACCGCCGGCGGGTTCAGCGAGTCGATGGGCGTGACGGTGTCGGCGTGCGCGAAGCCCCAGTCGAGCAGCGCGGCCGACTCCTCCCAGCCCGGTCGCTTGGTGGTGTGCATGACCACCGCAATCAGGGTCCGGTCGCCGCGCGTCGCCGCGCCGACGAACGTCCCGCGCGCCTTGGTCGTCCAGCCGGTCTTGACCCCGAT
>JBDUAP010000145.1:0-7038 GCA_040004585.1 Sporichthyaceae bacterium | reverse complement strand
GCGGCCACACAGGCAGGGCTCGCCGACCTCCGGCCGGGGGAGATGATCGGCCCGGTGGCCTCGGCGGTGACCGACGTACGCCGTCAGCTCGACGAGCTCGTCTCGACCACGGCCAAAGCGTCCTCGGCCGCACAGCTGCTGCCCCCTATGCTCGGATCCGGCGGCAAGCGGACCTATCTGCTGGCCTTCCAGAACAACGCCGAGGCGAGGGGAACCGGCGGGCTTCTGGGCGCCTACGGGACCCTCGAGGTGGCCGACGGCCGGCTTCGCATCACCCACCTCGGACCCAACACCGAGCTCAGGAACGAGCAGCGGCTGCCCCTGGACCTGGGGTCGGACTACTTCGACCTCTACGGGAACGACCCCGCGCTATGGGTGAACTCGAATGAGAGCCCGCACTTTCCCTACGCCGCCCAGATCTGGCTCGAGCTCTACCGCAGGCAGTTCGGGACGCGGCTGGACGGCGTCGTGGCGGCGGACCCGGTGACGATGGGCTATCTGCTCTCGGTCACCGGTCCGGCCCGGCTTGCCGGCGGGGAACAGGTGACCGGTGAGAACGCGGCCGCGCTCACCTTGCGCGACGTCTACGCCCGGTTCCCCAGCAACAACACCCGACGCGACCTGTTCCTCCAGCAGATCGCGCGGGCTGTCTTCGACAAGGTGCTCAGCGGTGAGGGCGAGCCGACCGCCATCGTGAGCGCTCTGTCCCGGGCAGTCGAGGAGCGTCGGCTGCTCGTCTACAGCGCCAGAGACCAGGATCAGGCCGTGCTGGCCAAGACCCCCCTGGCCGGTGTCATCACCCAGGGCAGGGGGCCGTATACCGGGCTGGTGATCAACAACGCTGCCGGCAGCAAGATGGACTACTACCTCGCCAGGGCCCTGCGCTACGACCAGGGCGCCTGCGCCGGAGCTCGGCGCAGTTCGACAGTGCGCGTCACCCTCACGAACACGGCTCCCCCGACGGGGTTGCCGCCGTACGTGACCCTGCGCGCAGACCGGCCCGCTCTCCAAGGGAGCGAACCCGCGCCGAAGGGGTCGAATGTCTCCTTCGTCCAGGTCTATGCCACAGCCGGATCCGAGCTGGTGAGCGCCACCATCGACGGCAAGCCGCTGCTGGTCATCCCGGGCCGGGAACGAGGCAAGTCGGTGTTTACCTACCGCGCGCTCCTGCTGGCCGGCCAGTCCCAGCACGTGGTCCTCAACCTGGACGAACCGCTGTCATCCGGGCCGCTGCGGGTGCTGGCTCAACCCCTGGTCAAGCCAATGACGGTCCTCGCCGGCACGCGGCAATGCGGCTGACAGGCTCAAGGTTCCGGTACATTTGGCCGAACGGATGATGGCCGATCCATTGTGCAATTGACCAATTACCGGCAAGATGTCCCTAGTTTTGCTCTGAGCACCAGCTCACTACCCGAGGGAACACCGTGACGCTCCGCCGGCTCCTGGCCGGCACGGCCGCCATCATCGCGACCCTATTCGCGTTCGCAGGCCCTGCCCAGGCGGGGGCCGTCTACCCGGTTGTCCGCGGAGACGCGACCGTCTCCGCCACCACCGTGACCGTGGGCGGAAGCGTCACCGTCAGTGGTGAGGGCTTCGCGGATAACTGCCCGGTCGTGCTGACCGTGCGGGTGGGGAACAAGGTCTACATCACCCAGACGCTCACGCCGGACGGCGGAAACGTCATCGCCACGGTCAAGCTGACCCGCACGGGGCGCAACGTCATCGAGCTCACCGGCTGCCAGGCCAACGGGGCGACCCGGGTGCTGTCCGCCCGGGTGACCGTTCGTGGCGCCGGCGCCGGTTCCGGCCTTCCGAACACCGGTGCTGACCTGACCTCGCTCTACGCCGGGTTCGGCCTGCTCGCGGCCGGTGGCCTGCTGGTCATGGTCACCCGCCAGCGCCGCAAGGTGCTCGCCTAAGTCCTCAGCCAGCTCGCAGTCGCGGCGGGTCTGGGCCACCAAAGGTCAGCGGCGTCCACGTCGCTTGTGCGGCATCACGTTCTTGGCGCGGTCGCCATCACCGCTCTGCGGCAACCTGTCCCGGGTCGACTCGTAGCCGTAGCCGTAGGCATCGGCGTCAGGCCCCTTGGCAGGAGCCCGGTTGATGACGGTGCCCAGCAGCCGCGCATCGACGCTCGTCAGCGCTTCGATGGCGCGACTCACCTGCTCGCGCTTGGTCCGCCCCACCCGCACGACCAGCACCGCCCCATCGGCGACCCTGGCCAACACGGTGGCATCCGTCACCGGGAGCAGCGGCGGGGCGTCGAGGATCACCACGTCTGCGCGCTCGTCCAGGGCCTTGAGCAGCTCCTGCATCTGGTGCGAGCCCAGGATCTCGCTCGGGTTGGGCGGCAACGCCCCACTCGGCAGGACCCACAACGCGCCGGTGCGACCCCAGGGCTGCAGGGCGTCATCCAGGCTGGCTACCCCGGTCAGCACGGTGGTGAGGCCGACCGCCCGCTCGATCCCGAGATACTCGGACAACCGGGGCCGGCGAAGGTCAGCCTCGACCAGCACGGTCCGGACGCCCGCCTGGGCCAGGGTGATGGCGAGGTTGCACGCCGTCGTGGTCTTGCCCTCCTCAGCCAGCGCACTGGTGAGGACGACGGCCCGGGTGGCCCGGTCGACGTCGACGAACTGCAGATTGGTGCGCAGCTGACGGAAGGCCTCGGCGCGGGGTGACTGCGAGTCGATCTGTACGACGAGCGGTCGGCGGATCACTCCGGGGTCCTCAGCGATGACGCCCAACGGAGCGGCGCCGGTGAGCTCCTGCAGATCGGTCTTGTTCTTGACCGTCGTGTCCATCGTCTCGCGGAGAACCGCCGCCGCGACACCGATGGCGATGCCCACCAGCAGACCCAGAGCCAGGTTGATCTTCGGGCGCGGGCTGGACGGGGCCGACGGGAGATTGGCGTTGGTCGTCACGGTGAGCTTGACCGGCGCTGCTCGACCCTCGGTGGTCTCCAGGCGAGGCACCAGGGCACTCGTCTCGTCGGCAACCGCTTGCGCGATCCGTTTCGCCACCGCGGGAGAGGCGGCTGTGGCTGTCACGTTGATCAGCACGGTGTCCAGCGGGGCATCCGCGGTGACACTCTGCGCCACCAGACTCGGATCCAGATCGAGCTGCTGAGCCACCTTGTCGGTCACGGTGGGCGAGACCGCCACGCGGGAGTAGGTCTTCACCTGCTGCTGGGCGAGCAGACCCCCCTGGTAGGCCGTCGACGGGTTGTCGCCGGAGTCTCTCGCTGAGACGAAGATCTGGGCTTCGGAGGTGTAGACCTGATGGGCCAAGATGGTGGCCGCGGCGGCTGCGCCGATGGACATCAGAATGCAAAGCGCTACCAGCGTCCAACGTTTCCGCAGGGTGGCGAGATAGTCACGAAGATCCACGGTCATCCCGTCGCATGGGGCAGATTCGGTCCAGCACGAGCGAGACCTTGGAGGTGATCTTAGGCGGAATCTCACGATGCGGCGAAAGCCACGCCCAAAGCGACACCAGGCAGGGCGCTAACATCACGCGGCGCCATTGTGACCGAGAAAAGCGGACGGACGACCGTCATTCGATCCGGTACTGGTGAGGGGGATGTGGGGATGTCGAGCCCGGGCGCCAGCGTTTGGCAGCGTGTCTACGCCCGCCAGCTGGCCTGCCTCGACGCGGCGGCAATCATCTGCGGCGTCAGCATCGCACTCTTCGTTCGCTTCGGAGAAGGCGTCGACAACACGGTCGGCATCGGGGGTGGGCCGGGCCAGGACGTCACCTACCTCACCGCCGCCGTCGTCCTGTGCATCCTGTGGCTCGTTTCGCTTGTGATCCACAAGAGCTACGACAAGCGGATCATCGGTGGCGGTGCAGAGGAATACCGGCGGATCTTCCGCGGGAGCGCCTGGCTGTGGGCTTCCGTCGCCGTGGCCGCCTACGTGACGAAAACAGAATTCGCTCGGGGTTTCGTCGCCATCGCCTTTCCCCTCGGGACGATGTTGCTCTTTCTCGGCCGCTGGTGGTCACGACAATGGCTGACGCGCCTGCGCAGCACCAAGGATGACTGGTCCCATCGGGTCCTGGTGCTCGGCGATGTGGCGCAAGTCGACCACCTCGTCCGCGAGCTGCAGCGGTCTCCTGGCACCGGCTACGCAGTTGTCGGGGTCTGCCTGCCCAGTGGCGGCCCGGAGACGCAGGTCGGTGACGTCCCGGTGGTGGGATCGCTGGCGACGGTGGTCTCCGCCATTGATTCTCTGCGAGCGGACACCGTCGCCGTGACCGCCACACCGGGGATCACCGCTCCCGTGCTGCGCCGGCTCGCCTGGGAGCTCGAGGCCAGGGACGTCGACATGATCCTTGCCCCCGCCCTGACCGACGTCGCCGGACCGCGCATCCATGTCCAGCCTGTCGCCGGCCTCCCCTTGCTCCATGTGGCCCAGCCCGAGTTCAGTGGCCCGCGACTGCTGGTCAAGAACACCTTCGACACCGGAGTCGCAACCGTTGCCGTCGTCCTGCTCGCTCCGGTCCTGCTCGCAGTCGCAGTGGCCATCAAGCTGAACGACCGCGGGCCCGTGCTCTTCCGCCAGACCCGGGTAGGCCGCACGGGCGAGGAGTTCCGCGCCTACAAGTTCCGCTCGATGGTGGTCGACGCGGAGGGGCAGCTCGCCGGTCTGGGAAAGCCCAATGAGGGCGCCGGTGTCCTGTTCAAGCTTCGCGACGACCCTCGAGTCACGAAGACCGGCCGGTTCCTCCGGCGCTACTCCCTCGACGAGCTGCCGCAGCTCTTCAACGTGCTCAAGGGCGACATGAGCCTGGTCGGCCCGCGACCGCCGCTGCCGGTCGAGGTGGCCGAGTACCCCCATGAGATGCGCCGCCGGCTCCTGGTAAAGCCGGGAATCACAGGGCTCTGGCAGGTGAGCGGACGCTCCGATCTCAGCTGGGACGAGAGTGTTCGCTTCGATCTGTACTACGTCGAGAACTGGTCGCTCACGTCGGATCTGATCATCCTGTGGAGGACGATCCGCGCGGTCTTTCGCGGCACCGGCGCTTATTGAGGGACCGGCCGGTCGAATGTCCGTCGGCCCGGGATGCAACCAGCACGTAATCTGGCCGAACGTCAACCAATCCCTCTAGGTGGCTCGTGAAAGAATGGCATTCGAGAAGTGCGATAGGTCTCGTCGCGCTTGCGGCTGTGGTGGCTGCGCTCGTCGGTTTCGCGATTCGGACGCCGGCTGCGCCGGACGAGACCGTCGACAGCGGATCGAGCCGGCCGACCGTCACCAGGTCTGCGACATCGTCGAGCCAGCCATCGACCGCGAGCCCGTCGCCGAGTGACACCCAGAGCGCCGAACCGGCCAGCGAGTCGGTCCTGCTCAGCGTGACGACCAAGACCGGGGGCGCTGTTCGTGCACTGGCCGGAGACTGCACCTCCGGCGGCGCCACGCTCGAGCTTTCCGACGACGGTGGCAAGACCTGGCGAGACGTAGACGTCCCGGCGCGCAGCCTGCTCCGGGTGAAAGCGGTGAGCGCGGCCGAGGCATGGGTCGTGGGCACCGACAAGAGCTGCAAGCCGCGTTTCATCCGCACCACCGACGGCGGACTGACCTGGGTAACCAAGGTCAGCACCGTGGGCGCATGGCACCGGCTACCGCCTCCATCCACCCGGCTGCACGCGCCGAAGGGAAACGTCGACTCCCCCTGCGCGGCCGCGACGCCTGCCGTGGATCTGGCCGTCTCCAGCAACACCGCCGCAGCGATCCTGTGCAAGGGCGGTCAGGTCCACACCACTCAAGATGCCGGGACGACGTGGCTGCGAGCGGGCTCGACCCGCGGCGCGACCGCGCTGGCATTTCTCGGCAGACGAGCCGGCTTCGCATCCACGCCGGGGAACAAGAGTTGCGCCGGCACTCTCACGTCGCGAAGCAGTGATGCCGGTACGACGTGGCAGGAGCGTGGCTGTGCAGAAGGTGCGACCGGTGGAGTCGCGCTGGCGTTCTCTACCAACACGGTGGGCCTGATGGCGACCGTGG
The DNA here is from genome assembly GCA_040004585.1 of Sporichthyaceae bacterium. Classification (GTDB taxonomy): domain Bacteria; phylum Actinomycetota; class Actinomycetes; order JACCUZ01; family JACCUZ01; genus JBDUAP01. The sequence goes on along the minus strand of JBDUAP010000145.1, from coordinate 1,030 downwards.
ATGAGGTCTGGCAGACCCACGACGCGGGCAGCACGTGGACGCGCCTGTGACCACCACCTGCGATCGATAGGGTCTTCGCGTGCGCAACATCTACGGGGTGCTCTACGCGATCGGCGTAGGAATGATCACGATTGGTGCCACCCTGCTTATTCTGCGGTTGGTCGACTAGCGCAAGCGCCGCGTCATCCAGCGGTGCGGAATACCGGCATCGTCGAACTCCGAGCCGTGCGCGACATAGCCGAGACGCTCGTAGAAGGGGATGGCGTAGGTCTGCGACGACAGCGCCATCACGGCCAGGCCACGTTCCTGGGCGCGTTCCTCGATCGCGTGGACGAGGGCTGCTCCGAGCCGCGCACCGCGAGCCTCCGCCCGCACGGCAAGCCGCCCCAGGTGTCCCACCGGGCCGAGCCCCGGATCGGTGCCCTCGAAACCCGCGGGCTCCACCACGAGTCGTCCCGCGCCGACAGCCCGCTCCGCGCGGTCCCCGTCGTACGCGACCAGGTGGTCGGCCTCCTCGTCCTGGGCGTCGCGCTCGAGGTCCTCCGGCACGCCCTGCTCGGTCACGAAGACCGCATGACGCACAGCGAAGACGTCGGCACACTCAGTTGACGTCCGAGCGACGCGGATGACGGGCACGCCCGAGTATCTCGGACGGACGATCCAGAAAGTACGCCGAATTTACGAGAAAGGCTGGTCCGTGCAACAAAATCCGGCTTAGGTAAGACATCGGACGGTTCACTGGGCAGCAACGGGGTGCGGCGCCAGCTATAGAGGGGAAGAAATACGTATGAGTTCTCGGACGCTCGCTGCTGCCTTGGCGGGCCTGTTGATCGTCATCCTGGCGGTCGCCGTGCCCTCGCTCGCCGCCAGCAACAACAGCAAGGATGCGAAGTCGACCGCCTCAGCCGCCTCCTTGAGCAACAGTCAGAAGGCTGCGGCCGCCAAGGCCGCGGTGGAGAAGGCTGCCGCCGAGAAGGCCGCGGCGGCGAAGGCCGCGGCGGCGAAGGCCGCGGCGGCGAAGGCCGCGGCG
>JBDUAP010000144.1:0-7039 GCA_040004585.1 Sporichthyaceae bacterium | reverse complement strand
CCGGGAGCCTCCAGGTGAGCGTCGACGAGGTAGCGGGCGAACACCCGGATGCCGTTGCCGCACATCTCGGCGACCGTGCCGTCTGCGTTGCGGTAGTCCATGAACCACCGCGCCTGGTCGGCCATCTCCACGCCCTCAGGGTCGGTCGCGGCAAGCACGAGGCGCAGCACTCCGTCGGCCCCGATACCGGCGCGCCGGTCACACAAGGCAGCCACCAGCCGCGGCGTCAGGTCGATCTCCCGCTCGGGGTCGGGCAGCAGCACGAAGTCGTTCTCCGTGCCGTGACCTTTGACGTAGCGCACGCCCTCCAGACTAAGGCGCGACCACCCCGGCGCTGCCGCCGCCGCGGCGCACCGGCTCGGCAGCCGCGAGCAGCCGGCCACCGGGGAGGAACTCGATCGCCGTGGCTGCCCCGATGTCGGGTGTTGGTGTGCTGGCAAATACGTGTCCGAGCGCCGTCAGCGCGGCCTTCTGGGCCGGGTCGAACGCCGGCTCGAACTGCACGGTGGCCGTGACCGTGTTGCGCTGGTTGGCGCGCGGCTCGGCAATGGCCTGCGGCAGCGTCATGCCCAGGTCGAGCCGGTTGATGAGCGTCTGCAGAACGGTCGTGATGATGGTCGACCCGCCCGGGGACCCGAGCGCGAGGAACGGCACCCCGTCGTCGAGCACGATCGTCGGCGACATCGAGCTGCGCGGGCGCTTGCCCGGCCCGGGTGCGTTCGGCTGTCCGGCCGCGTTCGGGAAGTTGAAGTCGGTGAGCTCGTTGTTGAGCAGGAACCCGCGGCCCGGCACGACCATCGCGTTGCCACCGGTCGACTCGATCGTGAGGGTGTAGGAGACGACGTTTCCCCACTTGTCGGCGACCGTCAGGTGGGTGGTGGAGTGACCCTCCCGGTCCGCGGCGGTCGTGCTGTCGTCGGCCCCGTCGCAGTCGGCGTAGGAGCCGTCCGGGTTGCCCGCGGCTGTCGGCTTGGACATCGCGTGGGCCGGGTCGACCTTGCAGAAGCGCTCGTCCGCGAACCCCTGCGACAGCAGCTCGTCCAGCGACACGGTCATCGCCGACGGGTCGCCGAGGTAGGCGTTGCGGTCGGCGTACGCCAGTGCACTTGCCTCGAAATAGTTGTGCAGTGCCTGGGTGCGCGTCATTGCGCCGAGGTTGACGTTGTCCAGGATGTTCAGCGCCTCGCCAACGGTTGACCCGCCACTGGACGGCGGTGCCATGCCGTAGACGGTCAGGCCTCGGTAGTCGATGACGGTGGGCTTGCGCAGGGGTGCGGTGTACGCCGCCAGGTCACTGGTCTCCATCAGACCCGGCTTGGGGTCACGGTTGGCGTCCGATGCGACGGGCGGGTGCTTCACCGTGTTCACGATCTCGCCGGCCAGCGACCCGTTGTACAGCCATCCGACACCCTCGGTGCCGAGCCGCTCGTAGGTGTCCGCGAGGTCGGGGTTCTTGAAGACGGTGCCGACGGCGGGCGGTTGCCCGCCGGGCAGGTAGAGGTCGCGGGTCGACGTGAAGTCGTTGAACCGGTCCTGGTTGGCTGCAGTCTGCTGCCGGAATGTCGCGTCGACGACGAAGCCGCGGTTGGCCACATGACGGCCACCCTGCAGCGCCTTGCTGAGCGAGAGCGTGCCCCAACGGTCCAGCGCCGTCTGCCAGGTCTTCGGTGTGCCGGGCACCCCGACAGAGAGCCCGCTGGTGACTGCGTCGTTGAACGACAGGGTGCCGAACGAGTCGGGTCCCATCGCCTGCGGCGCGGTCTCGCGACCGTCGATGGTGTGCACCTGCCCGCTGGTCGCGTCGTAGTAGACGAAGAACCCTCCGCCGCCGATGCCCGCCGAGAACGGCTCAGTCACGCCGAGCGTGGCCGCGGCCGCGACCGCTGCGTCGACGGCGTTGCCGCCCTTGCGAAGCACGTCCAGCCCGACCCGGGTGGCATCCGCATCAACGGTCGCCACTGCCCCGCCCGTGCCGACGGCGGTGGGGGACTTGGCCACAGCGCGAGGGTCGGCGTGCGCCGGTGCCCCCGTCACGAGGAGGGCTAGAGCGGAGACGGTGGCCAGAGAGGCCGTGAGATGCCGGGCGCGCTGCCGCATGGGGTGCTCCAGTCGGATGGGACGCTCATCGGTCCAGGACATGCCTATCGCGAATCGGGCAAATCGGCCACCCTACGCAGCTCCTCGACGATCCGGTCGGCCAGCTCGCCCGGGGGCCCGGCCGGCACCCAATGCACCCGCGGATCGCGCCGGAACCAGCTGTCCTGGCGCCGCGCGAAGCGCCGGGTCGCCCGGACCGTCTCCTCCCGGGCCTCGTCCTCGGTGCACTCCCCCGCGAGGAGGCGCAGCACCTGGGCGTAGCCGAGGGCACGGCTCGCCGTACGTCCCTCGCGCAGACCGTCCGCCTCGAGCCGGCGTACCTCTTCCACCAGGCCCTGCCGCCACATCCGGTCGACGCGCTCGGTGATCCGGTCGTTCAGGTCGGCCCGCGGCAGCTCCAGGCCGAACTGAACGGCCGGCAGCAGGTAGCGGTGGTCCGGCATCGAGGCGGCGTACGGGCGGCCGGTGAGCTCCACGACCTCGAGCGCGCGCACCACCCGGCGGCCGTTGCTCGCCGGGATCGTCGCCGCCGCCTCCGGGTCGACCGCGGCCAGGCGGGCGTGCATCGCGGCCTCACCGAGCTCGGCTTGCTCGCGCTCGAGCCGCGCCCGGACGGCGACATCGGTTCCGGGAAACTCGAGGTGGTCCAACGCTGCCCGCAGGTAGAGACCCGACCCGCCGACGAGGACCGCCACTGCGCCACGTGCGGTCACTTCGGCGACCGTCTCCCGGGCCAGCCGCTGGTAGGTCGCGACACTCGCCGGCTCGCGGACCGACCAGATGTCGAGCAGGTGGTGCGGCACGCCACGCCGCTGCTCGCGGGTCAGCTTGGCGGTGCCGATGTCCATGCCGCGATAGAGCTGCATGGAGTCGGCGTTGATCACCTCGCCGCCGAGCCGCAGCGCGAGCTCGACGCCGAGATCGCTCTTCCCGGTCGCGGTCGGGCCAACGACCGCGATGACAGCCGGTACGACGGGCGGCGACCCGGAGTTCTCGCTCACGGCGCCGAAGTCTTCACTACGGTGGCCAGATGGGCATCTTTGACAGTCTCAAGAAGAAGGCCATTAAGGCCGTCGACGAGCACGGCGACCAGATCGCGAAGGGGATCGACAAGGCCGCGGATCTGGCCGATACCAAGACACACGGCCAGCACAGTGGCCAGCTGGACAAAGCCTCAGGCGCCGCCAAGGACGGCTTGGACAAGCTCGACGGCCGCAACGACGACATCCCGCCTGCATCGCCCCAGGTGCAGCCGCCCGCGAGATAGGCCGGCGCGCCACAGAAACTGCACGATCAGCAATAGGTGGGGCAGCACCCCAAACCTTGCAGGTGATCATGCAGTTCCTGCGCGCCAGGTGGCGACGAGGTAGGTGACGCCAAAGGGCGACTCGTCGAACGTCACGGCGCTCGACCAGCTCCCGCCCTCGGCAGCGCCGGCCAGCACCTGCCACGCAGCGCGACCCGCGACCAGCAGCTCGGCCGATAGCGCGGGATCGAGCGCGACCAGCGCGGCGGTGTCCGCGTCCGCCATTGCGCGAGCCACCGTCTCGTCGTACGGCGCAGCCCGCTCGTCGAGGTATCCCGGCCCCTTCACGCTGCGCCTGGCGCTCCCATCGCCCATCACCAGCATCGCGACCCGCGGCTCGCGGTCGGCCAGCGTGGCTCCGAGCGAGGCACACCGGGCGGCGTCGGTGCCCGCACTGACCCCGAAGAGCAGCGGCTCGATGGGAGGCGGGTCTTGTCGGCTGAGCAGCCAGCGCGCGATGGTCAGCGACAGCGGCAGAGTCGCCGGCTCCCCGCTCGAACCACCGTTGCATGATCGTGGTTGAGAAGGGGGCTCGCCGACCGTGATGTCCACGCCGTACGGCGCGAGACTCCCCCACGCGTCACCCGGGAACGGGCCGATCCGGGGGGCATCGCCGACCACCACCAGCAGGTCAGCGTCCGCGGCCAGAAGCGAGGCCACCGCCACGTCGCAGGCGGCACGCAGACGGTCGAGCTCAGCCGCCGCACCGGCCGCCAACTGGGGCACGAGCAGGGGAGGGTGCGGGCAGACCGCTGCGGCAACGAGCATCCCCGGGAATGTAGTGGCTTGACGCAGACGGACCTTCAAGTTGACCCACACCGGGGTCGATCACTGAAAGGCTCCCCCTCGGTGAGGACAACTCATGTGGGATGAGGACATTGACCTCCTCGTCGACGCTGCGCGCGCCGGCGGAGGCTGGGCTTTCGGCCGCCTCTGGGAGGAACTGTCCCCGACCGTGGCGGCCTACCTGCGCAGCCGCGGAGTCCGCGACGCCGACGACGTGACCAGCGAGGTATTCCTGGCCGCGTTCCGCGGGATCGAGCGCTTCGAGGGCGACGGCCGGGCCTTCCGATCCTGGCTGTTCGCCATTGCTCACCACAAGGGCGTGGATGCCGTACGACGGGGCGCGTCCGCTCGGGAGGTCCCCGTCGACAGCGTGTCCGACGGGCGGATGACCGCCAGCGCCGAGGAGGGCGCGCTGAAGTCACTGCAGCGCTCGGAGATGTTCCGGCTGCTCAGCATGCTGACCGTCGAGCAGCGTGATGTGCTCCTGCTGCGGATCATCGGTGACCTGAGTCTGGCCGAGACCGCCGCCGCTGTCGGCAAGCCCGTCGGGGCCGTGAAACAGCTCCAGCACCGCGCGCTGGCCCGCCTGCGCAAGGAAATCTCGGGTGACCCCATAACCCCGGACCCCGTCAAGGCGATTGCGTGGATGAGATGAACACCAACGACGATGACCTCCTGGCGGCACTGCGCCGGGCCGAGAACCCCGCAGACCGGCGTCTCGCCGAACTGCTCGCCTCGGCTCCGGGCAAGGAAGGCCGTTCGCCGCACGGCAAGGAAGGCCGGACTCCGCGGGCAAGTGACGCGTTGGCGGCTTTCCTCGCCGCGGCAATTTCGGGCGTGTCTCCTCTCACCGACACCGACGATCAGTCGGTGATTGCCCATGACACCTACCGGCTCGAGCCGGTACTGCTGGCTCAGACCCCCACGAGGAGTTCGCAGATGAAGCCCGTTTCCGCCTTCAGTCGAGTGCTCAAGCTCAGCCTGCTCGCCAAGATCGTCCTCGGCGCCACCCTGGCGATCGGCAGTGTCGGAGCGGTCGCCTCGACCACCGTGCTTGGCCAGACCGGGGACGACATCGTGATCGCGTCGCCGGCCACCGATGACGACGGGGCCCTCGAGGTCGACGACGAGCGCGAGGCTCACGTGGCGCTCGCCGCGGACGAAGCGGCTGCCCAGGTCGCAGCCGACGCGGCGCGGGATGCCGCGCGTGCGGCGGCGAAGGCCGCCAAGGCCGCTGCCAAGAAGGCCGCAGCCGAGAAGCGGGCTGCCGCCGCAGCCGCCGGCACCGAGACTGATACCGACGACGCCGACGACCAGGGCGAGGACGGCGACGACCAGGGCGAGGACGGCGACGACCAGGGCGAGGACGAGAACGACTCCGACGACGGCGACGAAAGCGACTCGGACGACGCCGACGAGCCCGACGACGAGCCCGAGACCGACGACTGAATCAGCTGACCTGACAGACGTGGGGCCCGGCTGCCAAGCCGGGCCCCATCTCTGTGTCCGGTGCGATACCTGGCCGCTAGCGGTTGGCCAGCCGGGTCAGGGCATCGCGGGCGATGTCGTCGCAGAGCTCCGAGGTCAGCGGCAGCCAGCGGGCCTCCAGCACCTCCACGCCGTCGACGCGCAGGTTCGGGCGCTCCGCGACATGGCTCTCGAACACGAAGTCCACCCGCCGGGCCACCGGATCCACGATCACGACGGTGGCTTCCTCGTCGAGGTCGATGTCGAGACGCAGCTCTTCACCCAGCTCGCGGTCGAGTGCCTCACGAGGCGACTCACCGCTCTGCATCAGCCCGCCCGGCAACGTCCAGCCGAACCGGACGTGGCGCGACCTCAGCATCAAGACCTCGTCGCCGTGGCGCAGGGCCACCACCGCACCGAGCACATAACGCGGCGTGAGGATGCGCACGACCATCCGACGCAAGGGACCCGGCAGGCGCCCAAAGATCTCGAGGGCGGCCCGCCGCAGCTTGGTCATGCGCCCGTCGCGGCGGCCACAGGCGGCATCGCCGGCATCCCCAGCAGCACGCCGGCATCTCGCCCCGGCTGGGTGCGCGACTCCCAGGCGTCGCCGGCGCGGGTGCGGCGAACCGCCAGCACCGGCCCATCGCAGACCAGGTGGTGCGGCGCTGCGTAGGTCACCTCGACAGTCGCGACGTCACCGGGCCGCGGTCGCGGAGCGGACTCAATGTTCGGCGGGGCGAAATGCACGAGCCGGTTGTCGGGCGCGCGGCCGGACATCCGGTGCGTCGCGCTGTCCTTGCGGCCCTCACCCTCGGCCACGAGTACGTCGAGAACGCGGCCGACCTGCTTCTTGCTCTCCGACCAGGACATCTCGTCCTGCAGCTCGACCAGCCGCTCGTAGCGTTCCTGCACGACGGCCTTGGGCAGCTGGCCGTCGAGAGCGGCCGCGGGCGTGCCCGGACGCGGAGAGTACTGGAACGTGAACGCGCCGGCGAACCGCGCCGCCCGCACGGCGTCGAGCGTCTGCCCGAAGTCGTCCTCGGTCTCACCGGGAAACCCGACGATGATGTCAGTGGTGATGGCCGAGTCCGGCATGGCTGCGCGAACGCGGTCGATGATGCCGCGGTAGCGGTCCATCCGGTAGGAGCGGCGCATCGCCTTCAGCACCCGGTCGGAGCCGGACTGCAACGGCATGTGCAGCGAGTGCATGACGTTGGGGGTCTCGGCCATCGCCGCGATCACGTCGTCGGTGAAGTCCTTGGGGTGCGGGCTCGTGAACCGCACCCGCTCGAGCCCGTCGATCTCGCCACAGGTCCTGAGCAGCTTGCCGAACGCCTGCCGGTCACCGAACTCCACGCCGTACGAGTTGACGTTCTGGCC
>JBDUAP010000143.1:0-7089 GCA_040004585.1 Sporichthyaceae bacterium | reverse complement strand
ATCCGGTCGGTGCAGACGCTCGTCGACGGCGACAAGTACCGCATCAAGTACGGCGCCCAGGACCTCTCTCAGCACGACTCCGGTGCCTACACCGGCGACGTGTCCGGACCGATGCTGGCCAAGCTCGGGTGCACCTACGTCGTGGTGGGCCACTCGGAGCGCCGGGAGCACCACGGCGAGGACGAGGCCCTGATCAACGTCAAGCTGAAGGCGGCCTTCCGCAACAAGCTGACCCCCATCCTGTGCGTCGGGGAGGACGAGGGTGTCCGGTCCGAAGGGCGCCACGTCGAGCACACCACCTGGCAGCTGCGCACCGCGCTCGCCGACATCCCGGTCGAGGACGTCCGTCAGCTGGTGGTGGCCTACGAGCCGGTCTGGGCGATCGGAACGGGGGCTGTGGCCAGCCCGGACGACGCGCAGGAGGTGGCCGCCGCGCTGCGCACCACGCTGGCGGAGCTGCACTCCGGCGACCTCGCGGACGGCGTGCGCATCCTCTACGGCGGATCCGTCAAGGCCGACAACGTGGTCGCCATCATGGCCCAGCCCGACGTCGACGGTGCCCTGGTCGGGGGCGCAAGCCTGGATGCTGACGAGTTCGTGGCGATCTGCCGCTACCAGCAGCGGAGCGAAAACAAAGGTCCCGGCGGCGCAGACAGCTCCTGACGTACCCTGGTCGGTGTCAGTGCCCGACCTGAACCGACACCTCGTACCGAGAAAGCTGAGTCACCCCGATGCAGATCGTGTTGCAGATCGTGCTCATCATCACCAGCCTGCTGATGGTCCTGCTGGTGCTGCTGCACAAGGGCAAGGGCGGTGGGCTCTCCGATCTCTTCGGCGGTGGTGTCTCGTCCTCCCTCGGCGGCTCCTCCGTCGTCGAGCGCAACCTGGACCGGATGACCATCGGCATCGGGATCTTGTGGATCTGCTCGATCGTGGGTCTTGGCCTGTTGCTCAAGAACGGATGAACTTCACCACCTAGACTGACCCCTTCGGGCGGCATCGCCCGCAGGCCGCACCGCGAGACAGCTGGAGAGACCGTGGCAAGTGGGAACGCCATCCGTGGCAGCCGCGTCGGCGCCGGTCCGATGGGCGAGGCCGAGCGGGGTGATTCCGCGCCGCGGTTCCGGCTCTCCTACTGGTGCGCCAACGGTCACGAGACCAAGCCCAGCTTCGCCGAGGACAGCACGGTGCAGGCGCCGGAGAGCTGGGACTGCCCGCGCTGCGGTCTGCCGGCTGGGCAAGATCGCGAGAACCCGCCAACCCCGCCGCGCACCGAGCCCTACAAGACGCACCTGGCCTACGTGAAGGAGCGGCGCAGCGACGCCGACGGCGCAGCGATCCTCGAAGAGGCGCTGTCCAAGCTGCGCGGCCGCTAATCCAATCGATGGGCATCCGGCGACGGTTGCCACTCTGGTGGCGTGGTGACCGGCCGGGCTACAGTCCAGCGGTGCGCCCGGTCCCTGCTGCGTTGGCCCGTCACGCCCCGGTCCGGCTGGTCTGCGCGCTGGTCATCGCCGGTCTTCTCGTGGCCGGTTGCGGTAACGACGACGGCACGGGCCCGAAGCCAGCGGCCGGAACTGCCCCGACCGGGACCGTCACGCTCTACACGTCGTACAACCAACCCGAGGTCGACGCGTTGCTCGCGGCGTACAAGGCGGCACGTCCCGGCGTGAAGGTCGAGGTGTTCCGCGCCCCGACCGGGCAGCTGAGCGCCCGCATCGCGACCGAGGAACGATCCGGCGGGATCCGTGGCGACGTCCTGCTTCTCTCCGACCCGCTGTCGATGCAGCTGTACGCCGCCCGTGGACTCCTGCGCCGATGGAAGCCACCGGAGGAGGCGGCCGTCCCCGCCGACGCGCGGTCGGACACGTTCTGGGGCGTCACCAGCAGCCGGGTCGTGGTGGTGCACAAGCCCGGTGCCGCTCCGAGCAGCTGGGAGGACCTCACCAGCCCGCGCTACCGGGACAAGGTGGCACTGCCGGACCCCAACTTTGCCGGCTCCGCGTTCGGGGCGCTCGGCTACTTCGCTCTCGCCGACACCTACGGCCTCGACTACTACCGCCGGCTCAAGGCCAATGGAGCCGTCCAGGTCCAGGCGCCGGGTGACGTGATCACCGGTGTTGCCGAAGGTCGGTTCGACGCGGGGATGACGCTGGACTTCCTGGTCCGCGCGGCGGTCGCCAGCGGTTCGCCCGTCGAGGCCGCCGCACCGGAGCCGGGGGCGGTGCGCCTCTACGCTCCGATGGCCGTGTTCAAGAGCACCGACAACGTGGCCGCGGCGGAGTCGTTCGCAGGCTTTCTGCTGACCAAGCCCGCACAGCAGGTGCTGGCCAAGCTCGACCGTCACCCGATCCGGGCTGACGTGCCGGCGGTCTCGCCGGAGGTGGCGGAGGTGGTGCCGGACTGGCCGGTGATCTTCGACCGGCAGGACGAGCTGCGCAGCGGCTACCGCGCCATCTTCGGTGGCTGAGCCCGCACCGGGCGCACTGGCCACCCGGTCACGGTGGCGGCCGGGTTGGGAAGCTGGGGGACAGGCGGCGACGGCCGTGCTCCTGGTGCTGCTGGTCGGCTATCCGCTCCTGCAGCTCGTCCGCACGGCGCTGGCCGACGGTGCCGCTGCTGCGGCCACCACCGTGACCTCCGGCGGCACCGGTCGAGCCGTGATCAACACGCTGTGGACGTCCCTGGCGATCACCGGGCTTGCGGTGGCCGGTGGCACGGCCGCGGCAGTGGTCGTCGAGCGCAGCGGCGTGCCAGGGCGTCGCTGGCTGCGCACCGCGATGATCGCGTCACTGCTGACCGCACCGCTGGTGAGCGCCCTCGGCTGGGCGCGCGCGTACGGCGAGGGCGGCCTGCTCGACCGGATGGTCGGACTCTCCTGGCACGGGTTGTACGGCCCGGGCGGCATCGTGGCGGTCGGGGCAGCGGGTGCGGTGCCGCTGGGCTACCTGGTGGTCGCTGCGGGGCTGGCGAGCCGTGCCGAGCCGGACATGGAGCGGGCCGCCCGGATCTCGGGCGCGACCGCATGGCAGGCCACGAGGACCGTCACGCTTCCCCTGTCCCGGCCCGCTGTCGGCGCCGCCGCGGCACTGATCTTCGTGACCACGGTGAACTCCTTCGAGGTGCCGGCCGTGCTGGGGATCCCGGCCGGCTTCCCCACCATGACGACGCGGCTCTACCAGAACCTCACCCTGTCGGCCGACCCCGCGGCGTTCACCTCGGCCGCGGTGCTCGCCGTCGGACTCGTGCTTCTCTCGATGGCCGTTGTTGCCCCGTCGGACGCCTTTACCGGGGTCGGGAGAGCCGATCGGACGAGCGCGGCGTCGGGTGCTCCGGGCAGTGCCGGGCCGGCGGCCAGGCGACTCGCGGCCGGGCTGTGGACGTTCCTCCTGCTCACGTCTGCCGTTCCGTTGCTGGCGCTTGTCCTGGTCGCGCTGACGAAGGGGGTCGGCGTGACGCCCGTCCCCGCCAACTGGACCCTTGACAACTTCGAGGCGGTGCTGGACGGCCACACCTATGCGGCGTTGGGCAACAGCGTCCTGCTGGCCGGCGCGGCAGCCAGTGTCGTCGTGCTGCTGGGCGGGTTGAGCGCTGCGCTGTCGCGACGGCGCGTCGGAAGGACGCTGGGGACCTTGGTCACCTCGAGCTTCGCCGTGGCCGGCTCCGCACTCGCGGTGGCGGTGCTGCTCGCCTACGGCCGATTCCTTCGCGACACGCTGCTGATCATCCTGGTGGCCTACCTCGCCAAGTTCTGGGCGTTGGGGCACCGGCCACTCGCCGGTGCGGCTGAACGCATCCCGGCCGACCTGGTGCGCGCAGGGCGCGTGAGCGGAGCCGGGGCCGCCAGCACGGTGTGGACGGTCATCGCCCCACTGATGCGTCCGGCCGTCGCGGGCGGCTGGCTGCTGGTGTTCCTGTTCGCGGTGCACGAGCTGACGATCTCCAGCCTGCTCTACGGGCCCGGTGACGAGACGCTGGCCGTGGTCATTCTCAACCGGCAGGAGCTCGGTGACGTCTCGGCCACCTCGGCGCTGTCCGTGCTGCTGACTCTGCTCATCGCGGCGGCCGGGCTGCTGCTGCTCCTCGTACGACGTGTCGCTGTGCGTCGGATGGAGGGATTGTGACCGCCGGGCCTCCTCCGCACCCACACCCGGCACTGGAGGTCGACGGGCTGGGCGTCTCCTACGGAGCAACACGCGTCCTGGACGGGCTCACGCTGGCCGTAGGCACGGGGGAGGCGGTCGCGGTGCTCGGCCCGTCGGGCGTCGGCAAGTCCACCCTGCTGCACACCGTTGCCGGCTTCGTCCGACCCGACGCCGGCGAGGTCCGCATCGACGGCAGGACAGTGGCCACGGCGCGATCAAGCGACCCGCCGGAACGGCGTGGCGTGGGAATGGTGTTCCAGAGCTACGCCCTGTGGCCGCACCTGACGGCAGTGGACACCGTGGCCTACCCGCTGCGGCGGGCCGGCCGCGCCCGGGCGGAGGCCAGGGCAAGGGCAACGGAGCTGCTGGACCTGATGGGGATCGCGCACCTCGCCGACCGTCGGCCTGCGCAGCTCTCGGGTGGCGAGCAGCAACGGGTCGGTGTTGCCCGCGCACTGGCGCGCGAGGCGCCGTTGTACCTGTTCGACGAGCCGACCGCCCACCTCGACACCGCCCTTCGCACGACCCTGCAGGACGAGCTCGCCAACCAGCGGACCGCGCTCGGCGCCGCCATCCTCTACTCCACGCACGACGTCGCCGAGGCCTTCGCGGTAGCCGACCGGGTGGCGTTGGTGCGCGACGGGGCGGTCCTGCAGGTCGGCCCGCCCGAGCAGATCTACGAGCAGCCCGCGGACCTGTGGGCGGCCCGGTTGACGGGAGTGGCGTCGACGCTGGAGACGGCCCTGGTCCCGGCCGGCGCGAGCAACGTCGAGCTGCCGCGCACCGGAACCGTTCTGGTGCGACCCGAGTGGGTCCGGCTCGGCGGCGCGTTGCCCGGGCGCATCGTGGGGGTGCGCTACCGCGGATCGGACACCGACTACCGGCTGGACACCCCGGCAGGAGTTGTGGACGTGCGCCACCGCGGCAGGCCGACGGCGAAGGTCGGTGAGTCAACCGGGGCAACGCTGGACCGGGTGTGGCTGCTGACCCCGAGGCGCTAGCCGATCGAGATGGCCGGGCCGGAGTGTCGGACCCGGTCGTTCGCGACCTTCAGGTGCCGGAGGGTGAAGCGCCGAAGGTCGACCAGCTGCTTGCGGGTCAGGCGGTCACACACCCACCCCCAGTGCAGCCCGACCCACTCGCCGGGCTCCAGTCCCGCGGCCAGGCCCACGCCGTCGACAGCAGCGGTTGCTGACTCGAGGGTCGGCTCGCCCAGCTCGAGTCGCCCCCCGTCGTACACAAGGGGACGCGAGCGCACGATCACCTGGTCGCCGTCGACACTCACCACCTGCCCCCACCGGATCCGGCATCGCTGCAGCACCTCAAGGGGCTCACCGCGCCCGTTTCCCAACAGGCCGACCCAGGGATAGACGTGGAACACGTGGAAGCTGTGGGTTGGCGCAACACCGGCCGGGATGGCCTCGGCCAGGTGGCTCCACGACGAGCCCATCTGACGCCGGAACCGGTCCATCAACGCGTTGCCGAACGTGGTCATGTCGATCCGGTCCAGCAGGTCGTTGCCCAGCCAGTAGGCCTCGACCACCCGGTGGTCCAGCGCGTCCGGGATGCCACTCACACCGGCCAGGAACTCCAGGTAGGGCCAGGCGCCGCTGAACTGGCGGGCCAGGATCTCCAGGCCAGGATCGACCTCGGCGGCGACGCCGTACTCGAACAAGGTCCGGTGCTGCGGGGGTCCGCACGAGCCGCGCTCGTTGGGCGGGTAGGCGTAACGAGCGAACAGCGTCGGCCCGGGGATCACGGCCGGACTGCGTGCCGTCACTGTCATCCGGTGCCTTCTTTCTCACTGCCAACGCAATGCTCCGATCCGCGGCAGCCTACGACTCGGTCAGGTCCGGCGATAGACATCGAAGGGTGTGACGACCTTTGCATCAAAATTCGCAAAGGAAGTCATTGACACCGTAAACGGGCGGCCGGTAGGAAGGCAGGGCGTCGCAAAGATCGGCACCCGCTGACCGTCTACGGCGTGTGGGCTCGATGCCACCGGGCCCGGACCAGGGGCGCACCATGACAGCAGCCGTCGAGACCGAAGCTCCCGTCATCCACATCCTGTGGATCAATGCGGGCCTGAGCTGCGACGGGGACTCCGTCGCCCTGACGGCTGCGACCCAGCCCAGCATCGAGGAGATCGCCCTCGGTGCGTTACCGGGCCTGCCGAAAGTCGCCGTGCACTGGCCGCTGATCGACTTCGAGTGCGGGCCACAGGGCGGCGCCGACGACTTCCTCGAATGGTTCTGGAAGGCCGACCGCGGTGAGCTCGAGCCCTTCGTCCTGGTCGTCGAGGGCTCGATCCCCAACGAGAAGCTGCACGCCGAGGGCTACTGGTCCGGCTTCGGCAACAACCCGCTGACCGGGCAGCCGGTCACCACCAGCGAGTGGCTGGACAAGCTGGCGCCCAAGGCACTGGCCGTCCTCGCAGTCGGCACGTGTGCCACCTACGGTGGGATCCACGCAATGGCCGGCAACCCGACCGGCGCGATGGGCGTTCCCGACTACCTCGGCTGGGACTGGAAGTCCTCGGCCGGCATCCCGATCGTGTGCGTTCCCGGCTGCCCCATCCAGCCCGACAACCTCTCCGAGACGATCACCTACCTGCTCTACCAAGCCAGCGGGCAGGCACCGATGATCCCGCTCGACGACGCGCTTCGGCCCCAGTGGCTGTTCGGGGCGACGGTGCACGAGGGCTGCGACCGCGCGGGTTACTACGAGCAGGGCGACTTCGCGACGGAGTACGGCTCGCCGAAGTGCATCGTGAAGCTCGGCTGCTGGGGACCCGTCGTGAAGTGCAACGTGCCCAAGCGCGGCTGGATGAACGGCATCGGCGGCTGCCCCAACGTCGGCGGCATCTGCATCGGCTGCACGATGCCGGGGTTCCCGGACAAGTTCATGCCGTTCATGGACGAGCCGCCCGGCGGCAAGCTCTCCA
>JBDUAP010000142.1:0-7126 GCA_040004585.1 Sporichthyaceae bacterium | reverse complement strand
AAGGCACCGGGAGCGGCTCGGGCGCGGGTGCCGGCGGTTCGGGGATCGGCTCGGGGTTCGGTTCCGGCGTCGGGTCAGGGATCACCGGCTCCGGCTCGGTCGGAATCTGCGCAGCTGGCGGCTCAGGTGCCTGCGGGGCAGGTTCGGCGGGGATCACCGGCTCCGGCGCCGCGGGCGTCTCGGTGTCCTCCGGCTGCTCGGTCACGTCAACTCGCCGCGATCTGCACGGAGTTGATGGTCACGGGCTGAGCCGGCTTCCCGTCGCCAGTGCCGCCCTCGACGCCGGCCTTGGCCACCTTGGCGATGACGTCGAGTCCCTTGGTGACCGTGCCGAAGATGCTGTAGCCGCCACCTTCAGTGGGCAGCTGGGTGTCCTTGTAGACGATGAAGAACTGGCTGCCGTTGGTGTTGGGGTCACTGGTGCGCGCCATCGCGATCGAGCCCGCCGGGAACTTGCCATCCTTCGGGGCGTTCTCGACACCGAACTGGTAGCCCGGCCCGCCGCCTCCGGTTCCGGTGGGGTCACCGCACTGGAGGACGAACAGGTTCTCGGTCGTGAGCCGGTGGCACGACGTTTCGTCGAAGTACTTCTTGGTCGCGAGGTGGCGGAAGCTGTTCGTGGTGCACGGCGCCTCGGTCGTGGCCATCTTGACGACGATGTCGCCTTGGTTGGTTTTCAGGGTCGCCGTGAACGTCTTCTTTGCTTCGGCCGCCTTGTAGGTCGGGGTGCCCACGTCCTTGGCCGCCTCACCCTCGGCGGGAGCGTAGGTACACGCTCCGGCGGAGGCCGACAGTGACGGAGAGGTCGAAGCAGACGGCGTGCCAGAGTCGGTGGCCGATGCCGTGGGCTGGGCGCCGACGTTCGCCTTGTCGTCGCCGAGCAGTGCCGCTAGCGCGGCGACGCCGCCGATCACCAGCAGGACAGCCACCACCGCGGCCACGACCTGCTGCCACCGATGCCTGCGAGCGCGAGAGGCGGCGCGCTTGGCCTGCTGGCGTTCATAGCGCTCGCGGGCAAGCTGCCGCTCGCGCTTGATGCTGCTGGCCACTCGTCCTCCTCGTCATAACCAACCGTGCGGACGCACCGGTCGCACAGTCTAGGCAGGGGCCGCTGTCCAGGGCAGATCGTGTTCGCGAGCGCCCGGAACCCGCCGGTAGGCTCGGACGACCGGGCATCCCGCCGCCATGCCTCAGATCCCCGCCCCTCGCGCGGAGCGAACAGACCGACCGAAAGGTTCCCACGTGCTCATCGCCGGCTTCCCCGCCGCGGCGTTCGGCACCAACTGCTACGTCCTCGCTCCAGCGGCAGGCGAGAACTGTCTGGTGGTGGATCCGGGCGTCGAGGTCGTCGAACAGCTCGATGCGGTGCTCGCCGAGCACCGGCTGCAGCCCGTCGCCGTGCTGCTGACCCACGGCCACATCGACCACACCTTCTCGGTCACGCCTGTCTGCAAGGCGCGGGGAATCCCGGCGTACATCCACCCCGGTGACGACGGCCTGCTCGCCGACCCGATGAGCGGCCTCTCCGCCGAGACCCGGGCGATGTTCGGCGGCCGACTGGAGTGGAGCGAACCAGACGACGTCAAAACACTGGTCGACGGCGAGGTGCTGCGCGTCGCCGGGCTCGAGGTGACGATCGACCACGCTCCGGGGCACACCCGGGGATCGGTGGCCTTCCGGCTTCCCGACGACGGGGACGAGCGGGTGCCCGAGGTCATGCTCTCCGGCGACCTTCTCTTCGCGGGCTCGATCGGCCGCACCGACCTGCCCGGCGGTGACCACGCCACCATGCTGCGCAGCCTGGCCGAGAAGGTGCTGCCGCTGCGCGACGAGGTCGTCGTCCTGCCCGGTCACGGCGAGCAGACCACGATCGGACGCGAGCGGCTCACCAACCCCTTCCTGCAGGATCTCGAGACCGGTACGACGGGTGCCACAGGTGCGTCACTGCCCCGTCGGGGGCTGTGACACCCATGAGCAGGCCAACGCCGATCAGCGGCTTCCCCGAGTGGCTGCCCGCCGAGCGCATCGTCGAGCAGCACGTGATCGACACGCTCCGGCGCGTCTTCGAGCTGCACGGCTTCGCGCCGGTCGAGACGCGTGCGGCCGAGCCGCTGGACCAGCTGCTGCGCAAGGGCGAGATCGACAAGGAGGTCTACGTCCTGCGGCGGCTGCAGGCCGGGGAGGGCGAGCCCGAGCCGGACCGTGCCAAGCAGCTCGGCCTGCACTACGACCTGACCGTGCCGTTCGCGCGCTACGTGCTCGAGAACGCCGGCAAGCTGGTGTTCCCGTTCCGTCGCTACCAGATCCAGAAGGCGTGGCGCGGGGAACGGCCGCAGGAGGGCCGCTACCGCGAGTTCACCCAGGCCGACATTGACGTGATCGGGGTCGACACCCTGGCATTCCACTACGAGGCCGAGATGCCGCTCGTGATGGCCGAGGTGTTCGCGGCGCTGCCCCTGCCGCCAATGCGGATGCAGGTCAACAACCGCAAGCTGATCGAGGGCTTCTACCGCGGGCTCGGCGTCGACGACGTCGCCGTGGTGCTGCGCACGGTCGACAAGCTGGACAAGATCGGGCCCGACGGGGTGCGCGAGGCGCTCGTCGCCGACGCCGGCATGACCGCTGCACAGGCAGGCGCCTGCCTCGAGCTGGCCGAGATCTCCGGCACCGACGCCAAGGTCGCCGACCGGGTGCGCGCCCTGGGTGTGACCGGCGACCAGCTCAACCGCGGGCTCGATGAACTGGTCGCGGTACTCGACGCGGTGCAGGGACTGCAGCGACCCGGCTTCGAGCTGGTGGCGGACCTGAGCGTGGCCCGCGGTCTGGACTACTACACCGGCACCGTCTACGAGACGCAGATGCAAGGGTTCGAGCACATCGGCTCCGTGTGCAGCGGCGGTCGTTACGACGCGCTCGCGAGCGATGGCCGCACGACGTACCCGGGGGTAGGCATCTCCTTCGGTGTCACCCGCACGCTGGGGCCGCTGCTCTCCCGCGGCGCACTGACGGCGTCGCGGTCGACTCCGACCTGCGTGCTCGTCGCGCTGGCCGCAGACGACGCCCGAGCGCGCGCCGACGCGGTGGCTGCGGGCCTCCGGCGCCGTGGCATTGCCGCCGAGGTTGCACCGGAGGCGAGCAAGTACGGCAAGCAGATCAAGTACGCCGAGCGGCGGGGCATCCCGTTCGTGTGGTTCGACCGGACCGAGTCCGGGAGTCCCGAGGTGCGCGACATCCGCTCCGGTGATCAGGTCGCCGCCGACGCCCAGAGTTGGGCGCCGCCGGCCGCCGACCTAGTCCCGACCATCATCTCCGCCGAGGAGCTCCCGTGATCCGCAGCCACGACGCCGGCACGCTGCGCGCCGAGCACGGCGGTGAGACCGTCCGGTTGACTGGGTGGGTCGCCCGCCGCCGAGACCACGGCGGCGTCGCGTTCGTGGACCTGCGCGACGCGAGCGGCGTGGTGCAGGTGGTCATCCGCGACGAGGCGGTGGCCGCCGGCCTGCGCAACGAGTTCTGCCTGCTGGTGGAGGGCGAGGTCGGGGTGCGTCCCGAGGGCAACGCCAACCCGAACCTGCCGACCGGCGAGGTGGAGGTCGTCGCGTCCCGCGTGGACGTGCTCAGCGAGGCGGCGCCGCTGCCGTTCCAGATCGACGACCACGTCGAGGTGGGCGAGGAGGTGCGGCTGAAGTACCGCTATCTCGACCTGCGCCGGACCGGGCCGGCCCAGGCGCTGCGGACGCGGTCGCGGGTCACCCGGGCGATCCGCTCCGTTATGGACGAGCGTGACTTCCTCGACATCGAGACGCCGACGATGACCCGGTCGACGCCGGAGGGCGCGCGCGACTTTCTCGTGCCGGTGCGCCTGCAGCCCGGGCACTGGTATGCCCTGCCGCAGTCGCCTCAGCTGTTCAAGCAGCTGCTGATGGTCGCCGGGATGGAGCGCTACTACCAGATCGCGCGCTGCTATCGGGACGAGGACTTCCGAGCCGACCGGCAGCCGGAGTTCACCCAGCTCGACATCGAGATGTCTTTCCTCGACGAGGAGGACATCTTCGAGCTGTCCGAGGCGGTGATGGCCCGGATCTGGCAGGACGTGCGTGGCGAGACCCTGGCGCCGCCGTTCCCGCGGATGACGTACGCCGAGGCGATGACGCGGTTCGGTAGCGACCGGCCCGACGTCCGGTTCGGTGTGGAGCTGGTCGACCTCACGTCGTACTTTGCGCAGACACCGTTCCGCGTCTTCCAGAACGAGCATGTCGGTGCTGTGGTGATGCCCGGCGGCGCGTCGCAGTCCCGCAAGGAGCTCGACGGCTGGCAGGACTGGGCCAAGGCGCGTGGCGCAAAGGGCCTCGCCTATGCGCTCGTCGGGGCGGACGGCGAGCTGAGCGGGCCGGTCGCCAAGAACATCTCCGACGAGGAACGGGCCGGCCTGACCGCGGCCGTCGGCGCGAGCCCGGGCGACGCGATCTTCTTCGGGGCCGGGCGGACCCGAGAAGCGCAGGAGCTGCTCGGGGCGGCCCGGCTCGAGATCGGGCGCCGCGGTGGGCTGATCAACCAGGCCCGGTGGGAGTTCCTCTGGGTGACCGACTTCCCGATGTTCGAGGAGGACGGCACGGGGGGCTGGACGGCGGTGCACCACCCGTTCACCGCTCCGACCGATGCGTTCACCGACTCATTCCAGGACGAGCCGGCGACGGCGCTGGCCCGCGCCTACGACCTGGTGCTCAACGGCGCGGAGCTCGGCGGCGGGTCGATCCGTATCCACCGCGCCGAGATGCAGCAGCGGGTCTTCGACGTCATCGGGCTCACCAAGGATGAGGCCGAGGGCAAGTTCGGCTTCCTGCTGGAGGCGTTCCAGTACGGTCCGCCACCGCACGGCGGCATCGCGTTCGGCATCGACCGCGTCGCCGCGATGGTCGCCGGTGTCGACTCGATCCGGGAGGTCATCGCGTTCCCGAAGTCGGGCGCGGGCTTCGACCCGCTCACCGGTGCGCCAACACCGATCACGCCGGAGCAGCGCAAGGAAGCGGGCATCGACGCGACGCCGCGCGACCCGGAGGAGAAGGCCGTTCCGCCGAACGAGCCAGGCACCGCCGTACGTCCGTAAACGCGCCGCGTATCGGCGCTTATGGATCAACCTCGACGGACCTCATCTGCCCACAGTCGCAAGTCCCGGGTGTCTTCAACGGCGAGCCGAGCAGCGCGCACCACGGTCTCCACGTCTCCCTGCCCGCACGCCACGATGTCGGACACGACGGCCTCTGCGGGGTCACCTCCCCGTAGCAGTCGTCAACTTGCTGCCGCCTCAGACCGGCCGGACTAGGGGGCCGCTGCTGAAGTAGTGGTCACAGCGGAAGCCGAGCCGGTGGTAGAGCCCGCGGGCGAGGGCGTTGTCGCTGTACATGCCCAGCGTCACCCAGGCGCTTCCCGTCGCGAGCAGCTCCCGGGTGATCCAGGCGGTCACGGCGGCGCCGTAGCCACGGCCACGGACGCTGCCCACGGTCGCGATCGACGCGAGGAACGGAACGCCGTCGCTGTACTCGGTGTGGGCAGCGACCGCGACCAGCTGACCGTCGTCGTCACGGATCCCGCACCAGAGCCGGACGTGGTCCTGCCCAGGCTCGGCGTCGTGACGCGGGCTCCACGTCTCGAGCTGGGCGAGGATCGCCGGGCCGTCGGCGTCGGCGTCGTCGTGGTGCCGCCGGACGAGCGCCTCGTGCTCCTGCACGGGCGGCGGCTCCTCGATATGGAACCACTCCCACTCGTTCGCCGGCTTGAGTGACCACCCGGTCGGCAGGTGCGCGACCGCGCCTCGGGGGAGGGTCGCGGCGCGGATGCTTCCGTCGTCCTCGGTGGCCACGCGGTGCAGCAGGTCGGCCGCAGGGCCAGGCGCTCCGATCGCCATCAGCGAGCTGCGTCCCGGGGCGTGCCGCGAGCGCATCAGCCAACCGACGGCGCCGCCCTCGTGGCGCCAGGCCAAGGTGGTGCGGACGGGGTCGGCCATGGCCCGGACGTAGGCGTCGTTGTCGCTGGCCGCGCGCAGCTCGTCGACTCCGGACAGCGGGTGTACGACGGGGGGATGCACCCGCCCATCCTGCCGACCGGTCCGGACAGTTGCCCGGGGTGGTTACCGTCTGGGGCATGGATCTGTTCGAGGCCTCGGCGGCCGACGGCACCGGTCCCGGCGCGAACAGCGCACCCCTCGCCGTCCGCATGCGTCCCCGGACCCTTGACGAGGTCGTCGGCCAGGACCACCTGCTGGCGGCGGGGTCACCGCTTCGGCGGCTGGTCGAGTCCGACGGGGGAGTTGCCCGCCCTGCGTCGGTGATCCTGTGGGGCCCGCCGGGGACGGGCAAGACCACGCTGGCCTACCTCGTGAGCAGCGAGACAGGACGCACGTTCGTCGAGCTGTCGGCGGTGAGCGCGGGAGTCAAGGAGGTTCGCGCGGTCATCGAGACGGCGCGCCGCGAGAGCAGCATGACGGGCCGCGAAACGGTGCTTTTCGTCGACGAGGTGCACCGCTTCTCCAAGACCCAGCAGGACGCCCTGCTGCCCGCGGTCGAGAACCGCTGGGTCACATTGGTCGCGGCCACCACCGAGAACCCGTACTTCTCGATCATCTCGCCGCTGCTGTCCCGCTCGCTGCTGCTGACCCTGGCGTCACTGGATGACGAGGGAGTCGCCGAGGTGCTCCGGCGCGCGGTCAGCGACCCGCGCGGCCTGGCCGGGGAGGTGACCGTGACGCCGGAAGCGCAGGCGCACCTGCTGCGGATCGCCGGCGGTGATGCCCGTCGAGCTCTGACCGCACTGGAGGCCGGGGCGGGAGCCGCCCTCGCGAAGGAGTCGACCGTCCTGGACGTCGACATCCTCGAAGCCGCCGTCGACCGGGCCGCCCTGCGCTACGACCGCGATGGTGACCAGCACTACGACGTCATCTCGGCGTTCATCAAGTCGATCCGCGGGTCCGACGCCGACGCTGCGCTGCACTACCTCGCGCGGATGATCGAGGCGGGGGAGGACCCGCGGTTCATCGCCCGGCGGCTGGTCATCTCCGCGTCCGAGGACATCGGGCTGGCCGACCCGACGGCACTGCTGGCGGCCGTTGCCGCAGCCGACGCCGTCGCGC
>JBDUAP010000141.1:0-7132 GCA_040004585.1 Sporichthyaceae bacterium | reverse complement strand
GAGCGGCATCGACGACGCGATCGCCGACGGCGAGACCGGGCTCCTCGTGCCGCCCGGTGATCCGGCCGCCCTGGCCACCGCATTGGAGAAACTGCTCACAGACGAAAGTCTTCGTACGACGCTCGGCGCCGCCGCGAGCCGGCGAGCCGAGACGTTCTCGGTCAGCGCGATCGGTAGCCGCTACACGTCGCTGCTGGACGAGGTCCGCGCCGCGCGATGACCACGATTCCCGCGACGCAGAAATCACGCAGACTGCTGGTCCTGAAGGTGATCCTCGGCCTGCTGGCACTGGGATTCCTGATCGCGGCGCTAGCCGATCAGTGGGGTGACGTCCGCAGCCAGCTGGCCGAGCTGCGCTGGTGGTCGGTGGCCGGCTCTTTCGTGGCCGTCTGCGTCGGCATGGCGGCCTCGATGCTGTCCTACCGCGCACTCCTGGCAGACCTCGGCAGTCCGCTGCCCACGACGGTGGTGGCGCGGGTCTTCTTTCTCAGCCAGCTCGGGAAGTACGTCCCGGGCTCCGTCTGGGCACTCGTCGCCCAGACCGAGCTGGCGCGGGAGCGCGGCGTGCCCCGCTCCCGCAGCGCGGCCGCCGTACTCACCTCCATCGCCCTGAGTATCGGCATCGGCATCCTGCTCGCACTGGGGACCCTGCCGCTGGCCTCCGGCGCCGACGGCCAGCTGTGGTGGCTCCTGGTCTTGGCGCCGGTCGCACTCCTGACGCTCTCACCGTCGTTGGTGACCTGGTCCATCAACCGGGTGCTGACGCTCGTGCGGCGGGAGCCGCTCGAGCACCCGTTGAGTCGCCGAGGCGTCGTGAAGGCGGTCGGCTGGCTGGTTGTCATGTGGATCGGACTGGGCACGCCCGTGCTTCTGCTCGGGCTGGACCTCGGCGCCGACTTCGCCGATCTGTGGCCGGCCGCGCTGGGTGGTTTCGCCGCTGCCTGGGTTGCCGGGTTCGTCGTCTTCGTGGCGCCTGCCGGGGTGGGGCCCCGCGAGTACGTGCTCGTCCTGGTGCTCGCAAGCGTGCTGCCGGGAGGAGCCGCCGCGGCCTTGGGCCTCTCGGTGGTCGTGCGACTTGTCATGACCGCGGCAGACCTTGTTCTCGCCGGCGTGGCCCTCATGATCCCCATCGGGGAGCGCACGAGCGGCGTAGGCTGGCGGCGGCAGTGAACGACGTGCTCGACACCGGTAGGAGGGATCGCTTCGTGGCGCCTCGCGTGCTCATCGACGCGACCGCCGTGCCGGCAGACCGCGGGGGTGTCGGCCGCTACGTGGACGGTCTGATTCGCAGCCTCGGGCAGTCGGGCGAAGACCTGGTCGTCGTGTGCCAGCGCTCCGACGCCGAGCGGTTCTCCCGGATCGCCCCCGGCACCGAGGTGATCGCCGGCCCGTCCGCCATCTCGCACCGGCCGGCCCGCCTGGCCTGGGAGCAGACCGGCTTGCCGCTGATCGCCCAGCAGACCAACGCCTCGCTGATCCACTCGCCCTACTACACGATGCCGCTGCACGCGTCGGTGCCCGTGGTCGTGACCGTGCACGACGTCACCTTCATCTCCGAGCCCGAGCTGCACAGCGCCGTCCGGGCCGGCTTCTATCGCTCGGCGACCCGTACGGCGGTGCGCCGCGCGGCCCGGGTGATCGTTCCGTCGCAAGCGACCAAGGACGAGCTGGTCCGCCTGGTCGACGGCAACCCGGAGACGATCGACGTCGCGCGCCATGGCGTCGACCTGGCGACGTTCCACCCCCCGACCGAGGCGGAGACGCGCCGGGTGTCCGATCGGCTTGGCCTGCACGGCCGGCCCTACGTCGCTTTTCTCGGGGTGCTCGAGCGCCGCAAGAACGTCCCCGACCTCGTCCGGGGCTGGGTACAGGCCGTGTCCGACCTGCCCGAGCCGCCGGCACTCGTCCTGGCCGGCAGCAGCGGCTGGGACGACGAGGTCGACCAGGCGATCGCCGAGGTGCCCTCGTCGCTGAAAGTGGTGCGCCCCGGGTTCCTGCGGCCGTCGGACCTGCCCGGCCTGCTCGGCGGCGCCATGGTCGTCGCGTTTCCCAGCAAGGCCGAGGGCTTCGGGCTGCCGGTGCTCGAGGCGATGGCGTGTGGGGCAGCGGTCCTCACTGCCCGCCGTCTCTCGCTGCCCGAGGTCGGTGGCGACGCGGTGGAATACACCGAGCCCGACAGCGAGAGCATCGCCGCGTCCCTGCGCCGGTTGATCGGCGACGAGGACCGCCGCCAGCAGTTGTCTGCGTCCGGCCCGCTGCGCGCCCGAGACTTTACCTGGGAGGCCTCCGCGGCCGCTCACCGGGCGACCTACGAGCGCGCGGTGTCCGGGGTGGTCGAGGCCGCACGGTGATGGAAGCGGTCCTTCTGGTGGGGGGCATGGGCACCCGGCTCCGGCCGCTCACCGCCACCACACCGAAGCCGATGCTGCCGACGGCCGGTGTGCCGTTCCTCACCCACGTCCTGGCCCGGGCCCGCGAGTCCGGCGTCGACCACGTGGTCCTGGCCACGTCGTACCGCTCCGAGGTCTTCGCCGACCATTTCGGCGACGGGTCACGGCTGGGGCTGGCCATCGACTACGTCACCGAGACCGAACCGCTGGGCACAGGCGGAGGGATGCGCAACGTCGCCGGGCTGCTCAGCAGCAGGCCGGACGACCCCGTGGTCATCATCAACGGCGATGTCCTCTCCGGCCACGACATCGCAGCGCAGGTGGAGGCGCACCTGGCGGCGGGGGCCGACGTGACCCTGCATCTGACCGAGGTGGCGGATCCGCGCGCCTTCGGTTGCTGCCCGACCGACCGTGGCGGACGCATCACCGACTTCCTCGAGAAGTCGCCGAATCCCGTGACCAACCAGGTCAACGCTGGTTGCTATGTCTTCCGTCGCCGGGTCATCGACGCCATCCCGGCGGGGCGTCCTGTGTCGGTCGAGCGGGAGACGTTCCCGGACCTGTTGCGCGACGGGGCGTTCCTGCTCGGGCACCTCGACCCGGCGTACTGGCTGGACCTCGGCACGCCGGAGGCGTTCATCCGCGGGTCCTGCGACCTGGTCCTCGGGCGACTGCGCTCGCCTGCCCTGCCGGGTGAGCCGGGCGAGTCGCTGGTGCTGCCCGGGGCGGTCGTGGACGCCACGGCCGTGGTCGCCGGCGGTACGACGGTGGGGGCGCGCGCCGTCGTCGCCGCCGGTGCCGAGGTGCACGGCAGTGTGCTGATGGACGGCGCGGTCGTGGGGGAGGGCGCGCTCGTGCGCGACTCCGTTCTCGGTCGCGACGCCGAGGTGGGCCCGGGCAGCTCCCTCTCCGGCACCGTCGTCGGTGATCATGCAGTTGTGGCGGCGGGCAACGAGCTGGTGGCAGGCGCCCGCGTCTGGAACGACGTCCGCATCCCCGAGGGCGCGATCCGGTTCTCACCCGACCGTCCGTCCGCCTGAGTGGCTGTTTCGGTGCCGTCGCCATGGCCCCGCCGGCTGACTGTTGCCGAGCTCGTCCTGACCGTCGCGCAGCTGGGCGTGGCCACCTTCGTCGACGGGCTGCCGCAGTTCGAGGGCAAGGGGTTCGGCGCCCGGTTGGTCGCCTACCCGGTGATGATGTTGCTCGTCCCGGTCGGCTGGGTGGCCGGGCAGCGCTTCCGCAGCCGCCGCGGTGATGACTCGAGCCTTCCGTGGGCCGGCTTCGCCCTCATCATGGCGCCGTTCCTCATCGACGTCACCGGCAACACGGTGGACCTCTACGACTCGCTCTCCTGGTGGGACGACGCCAACCACTTCGCCAACTGGTTCCTGCTCTGTTTGGGCATCGGGCTGCTCCTGCTCCGGGCACAGATCCGCCCACCGTGGGCCCTCGGCCTACTGGTCACCGGCGTCGGTGCCCTGCTCGCCGTGCTCTGGGAGATCGGCGAGTGGTACACGTTCATCCGGCACGGCACCGAACTTGACACCGCCTACGAGGACACGCTGTTCGACGAGACCCTCGGCTCACTCGGCGGCGCGATCGCAGGTTTCGTCATCGCCCGCCGCGCCACCATCCACCCCAGGTGATCATGCAGTTCCGGCCTCACCGGAACTGCATGATCAACGCAAGTGAGCGGTGTACTTCAACTCACTGGGCGTTCGCCTCGGGTGCGTCGCTGGAGGGGAACTGCGTCATGAAGGTCTGCACGACCGCTCCGCTGACCTTGCCGCAGAGCTGGATATGACTGGCCTCTGCTCCCCAGTGCGACAGGCCGAGGTGCTTGCCTGAGGCGAACTTGCCGTAGGAGTTGTCCCAGGCCGACACGATGAACTTGTTGCCAGGCCCCGCCATGTCGGTCTTGGACGCGCTCACCGCCACGTCCTTCAGCGTGGCCAGCTGCTTGCCGGTGATGGTGGCGTCGTACCAGAGAACGGTGTAGCCGTGCTCAAGGTTGTGAACCAGCTCTTCCATCTCCGGCCGGTCCCGCTTGGTGTAGAAGGTCCGGGCTGGAAAAGCGGGACGGCTCCAGTGCGGGCCGTAGGACGGCGGGACCGTCGCGTACTTCTCGACCGTGCCGTTCTCGACGTGGGTGCGCAGCGCCTCGACGTTGGTGCCCGGCTTGGTCTCCACGTCGCTGCAGCTCGCTGCGGCTGCGGCCACGCCGAAGGACGTCGGCGTCTTCTTGGCCGGGTCGTTGCGGCTCTTGAGGTAGGACGGCACGGCGGCCAGAGAAATGAGGCCGAGACCGACGACGACGGCGATCACGATGAAGAGCATGCTCTTGCGACGCTCGCGTGCCTGCTGCTCCCTGCGCAGGGCCTCGACCTTTGCTCGTCGGTCACGGTCTTGCGACTTGGCTTTGTTGGCCACGGCTCTCTCTCGCTGGGTCGGTCGGCAGGCTGGACGGCCGAGTCTACGCAAACGCGCGGGGATTCCCTTCGTAGGCTGAGGCGGTGGACGAGGGAGGCCAGGTTGATGACGCACACGCACACCTACAGGTCGTGCCTCTCGTGGCAGGGCTCCACGGGCGCGGGCTACGACGCGTACGACCGCACGCACCGCGTCGCCACGCCTCCGGCCGAAACCGACCTGGTCCTGAGCAGCGACCCGGCGTTCCGAGGCAGCCCAGGTCTGGCGAACCCCGAGCAGCTCTTGCTCGCTGCGGCCAGCTCGTGCCAGCTGCTGTCGTTCCTGGCCATGGCGGCCCGGTCGCGGATCGACGTCGTGGCCTACGACGACGACGCCGAGGCGGAGATGCCCGAGGGCGAGAAGCCGGTGCGGATCACCCGGATCATCCTGCGGCCGCGCATCCTCGTGGCGGCGGGCACGGATCTCGACCGGGCCCGGCGCCTGGTGGATCGCGCCCATCACGGCTGTTACATCGCGAACACGCTCACGGCCGAGATCGTTCTCGAACCCGTCATCGACCACGCCCCGGCATGACCATCCTCGACGGACGGTCGGGGAGCAGACTGTCGGCGTGCTCGAACTGACCCGCCGGTGGCGGCCCGGCAGACCGGTCAGCCTGGCCGCCATCCTCGGACCGATGCGCCGGGGTGGCGGCGACCCATGCTTCCGGTTCCAGGCCGATTCGGTCTGGCGGGCCATCCGCACGCCGGCCGGACCCGCGACCCTGCGCCTTGCCGTCGCGCGGGGCGACGGGGTTGTCGAAGCGTCGTCGTGGGGATCGGGCGCGCAGTGGGCCCTGGACGCGGTCCCGGACATGCTCGGGGCCGACGACGACCCGGCCGGCTTCGAGCCGACGCATCCGCTGCTGCGCGAGACGCACCGCCGTAACCCCGGCTGGCGGGTGCCGCGGACGGGACTCGTGCTGGAGGCGCTCGCGCCTGCGGTTTTCGAGCAGAAGGTCACCTCGCACGAGGCCTGGCGAGGGTGGCGGCAGCTCGTGTGCCGGTACGGCGAGGCGGCACCGGGACCGGACGCCGTGCAGGCGCTGCGCATGCACGTGCCGCCGACGCCGCAGGTCTGGTCACGGGTGCCGTCGTGGGAGTGGCACCGCGCCGGTGTCGACCAGACGCGGTCGCGAACCGTCGTACGCGCTGCCTCGGTCGCCGGCCGGCTGGAGCAGATCACCGGGCTGGCGCACGACGAGGCCGCCGCCCGGCTGCGGTCGCTTCCCGGCGTCGGCGTCTGGACCGCGGCTGAGGTCGCCCAACGCGCGCTCGGTGACCCGGACGCGGTTTCCGTCGGCGACTTCCACCTGGCCGGGCTGGTCGGCTGGGCTCTCGTGGGGGAGAAGGTCGACGACGACGGGATGCTCGAGCTGCTTGAGCCCTACCGCGGCCACCGCTACCGGGCGGTGCGCATGATCGAGCTCTCGGGGATCGCTCCGCCCCGGCGCGGCCAGCGCTTCGCCGGCCGCGACTACCGCGCGATGTAGGTCAGCGCACGACGGTGAAGTCGTCGGGGTCGCGCGGCGGCCTTTCCCCCGCGCGGCCGGCCGGGTGCCCTACCGCGACGGCGCCCATCGGTTCCCAGTCCTCCGAAAGCTCGAGCTCGCGCCGCACGACGACGCGACAGAACATCGTGCTGGAGACCCACGCCGAGCCCAGCCCCTCGACGGCAAGCGCGATGAGCAGGTTCTCCACGCCCGCGCCCATTGCGACGAGGAACATCTCCCGCTCGGCCGCGGACCGGCGGGCATCGGGGTAGTCGTGGGCCCGGTCGCTGACCAGGCAGGGGACCACGAGATAGGGAGCACGCCGCAGCACCTCACCGCGGCGGGTCCGCCGCGCCACCTGCTCCTCGGTGAACCCGTCCGCACGCAGGTCGACGACCCAGGCCGCGAGCATCGCGTCAAGCAGCGCCGCCCGCACTTGGGGCGTCTCGACGAGCACGAACCGCCAGGGTGTCGTGTGGTGCGGGGCCGGTGCCGTCAGCGCGGCGGCCACGGCGCGCCGTACGGCGTCGCGGTCGACGGCGGCGTCGGTGAAGTCGCGGACCGTGCGTCGCGCGGGCACCACGTCGTGGGACCCCAGCCGGAACATGTCCTCCGCGATCGGCCGGACCAGCGCCGCGGCACCCGGCCCCGGTTCGGACGTGACCCGCCCGGCCAGACCGCGCACCACCGCCACCGGTCGACCGGCCAGCTTCCCTTTCGCGAGGTCGGCCGCCGACGCGATCTCGTCGGCTATCGCGGTCACCGTCTGGTCCAGGACGTT
>JBDUAP010000140.1:0-7138 GCA_040004585.1 Sporichthyaceae bacterium | reverse complement strand
GGTTGTCGATCAGGGCGTTGAGGACCTGGTAGTAGCGGGTGGCGCTCATGTCGAAGAGCTCGCGGATCGCCTGTTCCTTGGCGCCGGCGTACTTCCACCACTGCCGCTCGAAGCCCAGGATCTCCTGGTCCCGCTGGGACAGCTGAGAACCATCGGCCGGGGCGATCGGCCGGTAGGCGTTAGCGGGGTCCATCGTTCTCCTCGATGGTCGGCGGCGTGCTCGCTCCCCATCGTAGACGCCGAATGACATCGTTGTCATTCATCCTCCCGCTCGTGCCTCGCCCTGATGCAGATCGACGTTAGCCCTTGCCGGGCTGCACCGTCAGGCCGTCAGCGCGGATCGAGTCGACAAGTCGCTCATCTGGCAGCACCCGCGCGCCCGGCCAGACTACCGAGCGGATGAGCGTGCCCTCCACGACGGCGCCCGCCCCGACCACGGATTCGCCGCCGGAGGCAGTCAGATTCGCCTCCAGGTAGTCGGCCGGGGTGCCGCAGTCGATGTGCACCAGGTCGTCGACGATCAGGTCGATCCGTCCATCCTCGTGCAAGGCCCGCCAGGACACCTCATAGAGGCCGGCCGGGGTGGGCGGCAGGTCCCGGATCGACCACCAGGGCAGCAGCGCCGACCCGAGGTACCGGAGGTCCCCGAAATCACCGCGCACGGGGTCGCGGCGGCAGAGCAGGCGCGGCCGTTCGCCGTCCCAGCCGTCGACCAGCCGTGCCAGCGAGTCCGGTTCTTCGGGCGACCACGCGTCGGCGTTGGTGAGCAGTACGGCGGCCCCGGCGACCCAGTCGCGGAGTTGGCCGAGGGCGCCCGCCGTCCCGAGTGCGACGGGATCCTCGACCGACACGTGTACCTCGCGGTCCTTGAGGTGGGCCAGCATCTGTTCGCGATGGTGGTGCACGTTGACCGCCGTCCGGCCGACATGCGCTGCGACCCGGTTCAGCGCCCAGTCGACCAGCGGCCGGTTCGCGACTGGGCACAGCGCCTTCGGGCGCAGCTCGGTCAGCGGCCGAAGCCGGGTGCCGGCGCCGGCGGCCAGCACCACGCCGACTGGGCGCTGGTCGGGCGGTGCGGTAGTCATCGGGCCAGCATGGATCACCGGGCTGGGTCACGTGGCAAGGTGTTCCGCGTGAGCGCCATCGAGGTGACCGGCGGCCCCGTCGAGCGCGGCGAGGAGATCCTCACAGCGGAGGCGCTGGTCTTCCTGGCTGACCCGCAGGCCAGGTTCGGTCCACGCCGCGACGAGCTGCTCGGTCTGCGCCGCGAACGCCGGGCCGCGATCGCCGCGACCGCCACCCTCGCGTTCCTCCCGCAGGCCGCCGACGTGCGGGCGGCGCAGCAGGT
Source organism: Sporichthyaceae bacterium (assembly GCA_040004585.1). Lineage (GTDB taxonomy): Bacteria > Actinomycetota > Actinomycetes > JACCUZ01 > JACCUZ01 > JBDUAP01. The sequence continues at coordinate 5,790 of JBDUAP010000140.1, read as the reverse complement.
CGCGTGGGCGGACGACTTCGTCGACTTCCTGACGCTGCCCGCCTACGACCTGATCCGCGACTGAGACGTCCGTGCTTCGCGATCCCGGTCCGCTGGATCTCGTCTTCCTCGCCGAACGTGTGGTCACGGCGGACGGCAAGCAACCCGCAGCTGTCGGCGTGCAGGACGGCCGGATCGTTGCGGTCGCGCCGGTCGATGCAGGTTTGGTTGCGCACCGGACCGTCGAGCTCGCCGATGACGAGGTGCTGCTCCCCGGCCTCGTCGACACCCACGTGCACATCAACGAACCAGGACGCACCGAGTGGGAAGGGTTCGCCACAGCCACTCGCGCGGCCGCCGCGGGCGGGGTGACCACGGTCATCGACATGCCGCTGAACAGCATCCCTCCGACGACAGACGTCGCGGCGCTCGAGGTCAAGCGGGCGGCTGCTCGCGACACGGTGCACGTCGACGTGGGCTTCTGGGGTGGGGCGGTCCCCGACAACCTCGGCGAGCTGGCCGCGCTGCACACCGCCGGCGTCTTCGGCTTCAAATGCTTCCTGGCACCGTCAGGCGTCGACGAGTTCCCGCACCTCTCGACCGAGCAGCTCGCGGCGGCGCTGACAGAGCTGAAACCGTTGGACGCGTTGATGATCGTGCATGCCGAGGACTGCGACGTGCTCGAGAGCTCCGCACCGCCCACTGGCGACAGCTATGTCGACTTCCTGGCGTCGCGGCCGGTCGCCGCCGAGGTCACGGCCGTCACCAACCTGGTGGACCAGTTGCGGCGCACCGGCGGACGGGGCCACGTCCTGCACCTGTCCGGCGCGGCGGCACTGCCGGTGCTGACGGCGGCGCGCGACGACGGCGTACGCGTTTCCGCGGAAACGTGCCCGCACTATCTCGCGCTGTCCGCGGAGGACGTGCCCACCGGCGCGACGCAGTTCAAGTGCTGCCCGCCGATCCGCGACCAGCCCAACCGCGAGGAGCTGTGGCAGGGCCTGCGGTCCGGCGCGATCGACTGCGTCGTCTCCGACCACTCGCCGTGCACCGCTGACCTCAAGTGCCTCGACTCGGGTGACTTCGGTCTGGCCTGGGGCGGTATCGCCTCGCTCCAGCTCGGACTGCCGGTGGTGTGGACCCAGGCCCGGGCTCGAGGCGTCGAGCTGTCCGAGGTGGTGCGCTGGATGTCGTCCGCGCCGGCCCGACTCGCTGGCCTGCGCCGCAAGGGCAGCATCGCCGTCGGCGCCGACGCCGACTTGTGCGTGTTCGCGCCGGACGAGTCGTGGGTCGTCGACGCCACACGCCTTCAGCACCGCAACCCGGTGACCCCGTACGACGGGGCGAACCTGCGCGGCGTCGCCCGCAGCACCTGGTTGCACGGCGCAGAGGTGACCGGTGACGCCCCTGCCGGGCGGCTCCTGCGCCGGGACACCGACGGCTTCTAGGGCTCCGTCACTTCTGTGCGGCGGAGATCCTGATCATGTTGCCGGAGGGGTCACGGAAGGCGCAGTCGCGCGGCCCCCATGGCTGGTCCATGGGTTCCTGCAGCACCTCCGCGCCGGAAGCGCGGACCTTCTCGAAGGTGCCGTCGACGTCATCGGCGCGAAACAGCACACCGGCGAGCGATCCCTTCGTCAGCAGAGCCAGGATCGCGTCGGCGTCGGTGGGATTGATGCCGCCCTGTGGGTTGACGAGCACGATCTCGATCTCAGGTTGCGCGGGGGGCGACAGTGTCACCCAACGGCCGCCCTCGGCCGCGACGTCGTTGCGGACCTCGAGGCCCAGCGCGTCTCGGTAGAAGCCAAGGGCCTCGTCGTGGTCGTGGACCGTAATGAAGCAATGGCCAAGTGAAAGGTTCATGCGGGCAACGTTAGATTGCGGCGAGGCGGGGTGCTTCTCCGTTCCTGCTCGGTCTGGTGCGGACCTTGGCCACGCAGGAGGGCACGGCAGCCGAGGCGCGGTGGTCGCGGGCGCGGTAGGCGGTCGGGGTCTCCCCGACCAGCTCGGTGAACCGTGAGCTGAACGAACCCAGCGAGGTACAGCCGACCTCCATGCAGACGTCGGTGACGCTCATGCCTCCGCCTCGCAGCAGTGCCTTGGCCCGCTCGATGCGACGGGTCATCAGATAGCTGTACGGCGACTCGCCGTACGCGGCCTTGAACTGCCGGGAGAAGTGCGCCGGTGACATGAGGGCGGCCTGCGCGAGGGCCGGCACGTCGAGTGGCCGGGCGTACTCGCGGTCCATCAGGTCGCGAGCGCGACGCAGGTGGGCGAGGTTGGCGAGCTCCCCCGGGGTCACCTGGCCAGCCTAATCCGTGCACCGATCGGACGGCCTAGCTGCGCCGCTTCAACACCACAAGGCTCAGCGCGTATGTCGCGCCGCCGACGAAGCAGATGAGACCGTAGGCCCCGATGTCCCCGTGGTTGCGTGCCGCGGACACGATCGCACCGATGAGAGCCACCACCCCCATGGCCAGTCCCGCCAGCGCGGTCGCATCGTGGTCGATGCGTCGTTGTCGTTCGTCTCCGCCTGCTCTCATGATGGCGCCGACGTCGGTCTCTCGACCGGACCAGATGTAGGCCGCGATGGCGGCAACCGTGTAGAAGGCGACCAGCCCGATCGGGAGTCCGTGGTCGCCCCCGATCCAGGTGGCGACCGCGAGCCCTCCGCCTCCTTGTCAAGGACCCTTGTCACCCCCGCGGAGGCGTCTCCCCGCGGAGCTCGGTAATGAACGGCGCGATGAGGTCCAACGGCAGGGGGAACACGATCGTGGACTTGTCGCCACCGAGCTCGACCAGGGTCTGCTGGTAGCGCAGTTGCATCGCCGCCGGGTTGCGACTGAGCACCTCGGAGGCCTCGAGCAGCTTCTGAGATGCCTGGAACTCGCCCTCTGCCGAGATGATCTTGGCGCGGCGTTCCCGCTCGGCTTCGGCCGCCCGGGCCATCGCCCGCTGCATCGCCTCGGGTATCTCGACGTCCTTGATCTCGACGGTGGTGACCTTGATGCCCCACGGCTCGGTCTGCTCGTCGATGATCCGGCGCAGGCTGTCGTTGAGCTCGTCCCGTTCCGACAGCAGCGTGTCCAGGTCTGCCTTTCCGAGGACCGATCTCAGCGTGGTCTGCGCTATCTGCGACGTGGCGACCGGATACGCCTCCACTTCCGTGATGGCCAACGCCGGGTCGACGACCCGGAAGTACGCGACAGCGTTCACCCGGGCCGGAACATTGTCACGGGTGATTACTTCCTGCGGAGGGATGGTGAGGGTGACCGTGCGCAGGTCAACGCGGATGAGCCGGTCGACGTAAGGGATCAGGAAGACGATGCCCGGGCCCGCTATCGGCCGCAGCCGTCCGAGGCGGAAGCAGATGCCGCGCTCGTACTCGCGAAGCACCCGCGTGGTGACGAGCAGGAGCGCGACCAGTGCCGCTACGACGAGGACGACGACGACAACAATCACGGAGCATCCCGGCGGTCGGAGGCCCAGGTGGTGCGGCTGGGTGTCGTGACCCGGAGGCCGGTTGCCGCGGTGGCCATCGGGAAGCCGGCCGGGGCTCGTCGGAAGTGGTCGGTGAACCGGTGTGCCAGCCATCCGGTGGCAGTCATCGCCAGAGCCACGAGCAACAGGTCGGCGAGTTGGTGGTTCCGCAGGACGGCTAGCACCAGAAGAAGCGCAGCTAGGCACGTGAGCACGAGGACGATTCCCCGATGGAACCTCGCCGCCTCCGACTGCGGCCACGGCTGCGTCGAGCGGGTGACCTCACGGCCATGAGGCGACGTGGTGCAGTCGGACTTGACCGGGCACGCATTGCAGACGGACGGCTTCGCTCGGTAGCGCATCAGCTGCAGTTGCTCGTCGTACAACGCGGGCCAGAGCATCTGGTCCTGCGGGCAGACCCACACGTCGTGTTGCGGGTGGTAGCGGAAACCCGCGGTTCGGTATCGGTCGGAGCGGTCGTGACTGTGTTTGGCCACCCGGTCGAGGGCGAAGGCCACCAGGAGCAGGAATCCGGCATAGCCGGTGAGCAGGCCGACCTCCGGGGAGATGCTCATCGCGCCGAGCCCACCTCGCCGATGGTGACTGCCTCTTGAATCTCTGTGAAGAGCACGTCAGATGGCTCCTCCATCACCAGGTTGCTCACGCGATAGCGGACGCCCAGCCAGCAGATCCACAGGAACGGCAACGCGCCGCCGACGATGAAGACCACGTCGCCCGGAAGACGCATCCACTCGATCAGGCTGTTGCTTGGATTGGTGACGAACTCGAGCTGGCGAGCCGCGAAGTAGCCGTCGCCGACCGACTTGTACAGCTGAAGGATCCCGAGCGGGAGCAGGGTCGCGAAGCACATCCAGGCGAGCCCGATGTTGCACGACCAGAACGAGAGCCTGGCGAACTTGTCCGGCCAGCGCTCGTCCGGGATGAGATAGCGCAGACAGAACAGCGCGAGCCCGATGGCCAGCATCCCGTAGACGCCCATCATGGCGGCGTGCGCGTGGTTGGCGGTCAGCGCCGTGCCGATCTCGTAGTAGGACACCACCGGAAGGTTGACCAGGAACCCGAAGACCCCGGCCCCGAGGAAGTTCCAGAAACCGACCGCCACCAGGAACATCACCGCCCACCGGTGCGGGAACGGCGTCTCGGACGACTGCTCCTGTCGGGAGCCGAGCTGCAGGAACGACCACGCCTCGACGGTGAGGAACGTCAAAGGCAACACTTCCGCGGCCGAGAAGAATGCACCCAGCGCCATCGTCTCCGCCGCAGTGCCTGAGAAGTACAGGTGGTGCATCGTGCCGATCACGCCGCCGAGCGAGTACAGGATGATGTCGAGATAGATGATCGTCATGGCCACCTTCTGGCGCACGACACCCAGCAGGACGAACAGGTAGGCGACCAGAACGGTGGTGAAGATCTCGAGGAAGTCCTCGACCCACAGGTGGACCACCATGAACCGCCAGAAGTCCGCGACGGTGTAGCTGGACTCGGAGCTCGTAAGCAGCCCGACGGCGTAGAACGCCGGGATCGCGAGCCCGGTGTAGAAGAACAGCCACGGCAGGTTCATCCGGGACTGCGTCTTCAGAGCACCTCGCAGACCGCGGAACAGCATGAAGGCCCAGAAGAACAAGCCGAGCGTAAGCAGCAGCTGCCAGAAGCGCCCGAGGTCGAGGTACTCCCAGCCCTGCATGCCGAGCGCGTGCCACGCCGACGACAACCACCCGTGGATGTCCAGGAGCTCGCCGATCATGCTGCCGAAGACCACGACGGCCAGCGCGCCCAGCAGGCCGTAAGCGAGCAGGGCCTGTCGTCGGGGCTCCCGCCCCGACACGATGGGTGCGAGGAAGAGCCCGGTTGCCAGGAACGAGGTGGCTGTCCAGAAGATCGCGAGCTGGACGTGCCAGGTGCGGACCAAGTTGTAGGGCAGCCAGCGGGCCAGGTCGAAGCCGAAGAAACTGGTCAGGTCGGCACGGTAGTGCTCGCTCGCGGCGCCGACGAGCGTCTGGATGACGAAAAGCAGGCCGACCACGAGGAAGTAGTAAGCGCAGGCCCGCTGCGTTGGCGTGACCGCGACAGCATCCGGCGGCCGGAACGAGATCGTGTCGGACTGGCGTCCCCGCCAACCCATCCGCTCGCCCCAGCGGCCGAACGACGCGAACAGGGCACCGATGCCCGCCAGCAGGACGATCAGGGACAGCACGCTCCAGACCACGACGTTGGCCGTCACCGCGTTGTCGACCAGCGGCTCTGGCGGCCAGTTATTCGTGTACGTGTAGTCCTTGTCCGGGCGCAGCGTCGACCCCGCCCATGCCGACC
>JBDUAP010000139.1:0-7150 GCA_040004585.1 Sporichthyaceae bacterium | reverse complement strand
GAGAAGGGCGACCAGCGCGATGGCTGCGTGGATGAGGATCAGAGCCGTCACCCGGTCTGCCTCCCCTCCAGCCTGGGGACAAACCCGTCCCCACAGCCTCGGGACAAACCGGTGGATAACCGGCTCAGGCAGGCTCAGGCAGGCTCAGCCTCACGGAGCCGCTGGCCGATCACGTGGGTCACGCCGTCGCCCCGCATCGACACGCCGTACAGCGCGTCGGCGATCTCCATCGTGCGCTTCTGATGGGTGACGACGATCAGCTGGCTGCTTTCGCGCAGCTCGTCCATGATCGCGATCAGCCGGCCCAGGTTGATGTCGTCCAGCGCGGCCTCGACCTCGTCCATGACGTAGAACGGGCTCGGTCGGGCCCGGAAGATCGCGACGAGCAGCGCGACCGCCGTCAGGGAACGCTCTCCGCCGGAGAGCAGGGACAGCCGCTTGACCTTCTTGCCGGGCGGCCGGGCCTCGACCTCGATGCCGGTCGTGAGCATGTCGTCGGGATCGGTCAGGACCAGGCGACCCTCGCCGCCGGGGAAGAGCCGGGCGAATACGCCCTCGAACTCGCGGGCCGTGTCGTGGAACGCCGCGGTGAACACCTGCTCCACCCGCTCGTCGACCTCGCGGACGATGTCGAGCAGGTCGCGGCGGGAGTTCTTGAGGTCTTCCAGCTGCTCGGAGAGGAACTGGTGGCGCTCCTCGAGCGCCTCGAACTCCTCGAGCGCGAGCGGGTTCACCCGACCCAGCAGAGCCAGCGCGCGCTCGGCCGAGCGGAGCCGCTTCTCCTGCTCTGCTCGCACGTACGGCGTGGGCTGCGGCGCCGCGGCGGCGTCGGCGGCGACCGGCTCCTCACCCGGAACGGGGGGTGACGGCGGCACGAGCTGGTGCGGCCCGTACTCGTCCAGCAGGGTCCGTGCATCGACCCCGAGGTCGTCGAGGGCCTTCTCCTCCAGCGCCTCGATCCGCAGTCGCTGCTCGGCCCGGGCCACCTCGTCGCGGTGGACGCTGTCGGTCAGCCGCTCCAGTTCGGCCGTCAGCTCGCGGGTGCGGGCGCGGGTCGCGGCCCGCTCCTCGTCCCTGCTGGTGCGTGCGGCCTCGGCCTGCCGGCGCAGCTCGGCAGCCAGCGCAAGGGAGCCTTCGAGATGGCCGAGCATCATCTGCGCCGCGGCAGCGACGGCCTGGGCCACCACGGCCTCGCGGGCCCGGCGCTCACGGCGGGCGATCGCCCGCGCCCGGGCCGACCGCTCCAGCGCGGCGCTGCGGTCGAGCGCCTCGGCCTTCCCCGCCAGCGCCCGCGAGCGCTCCTCGCCCGTACGCACGGCCAGCCGGGCCTCCATCTCGGCCTGGCGGCCGACGCCACACCGCTGGGCCAGCTTGTCGCGGACGCTGGTGTCAGGCTCGTCGGGCTCGTCGTCGTCGGTGGACTGCTCGGCCGCGGCGAGCCGCGTCTCGAGCTCAGCCACGGCTTCCTGGTCGGCCGCAAGCTGCGCGGATGCCGCCTCGATCGAGCGCTGAACCCGCTCGGACTCACCGCGGGCGGCGCGAGCCTGGGCGCCCAGCTGCCCGAGCTGCTCGGCGACCGCGGCGAGCCGGGCGTCGGACTGGTGCAGCCGATCGAGCGCGCCGGCGACGTCCTGCTCCGCCGCGTCCATCTCCTCCACCGCTGACTGGAGCGCGAACCGGAGCCGGTCCAGCCGGTGCCCGGCCTCGACGAGTCGCCCTTCCGCCTCGTCGACCGCTGCCTGGACCTCGATCAGGCTGGGCGCAGTCGCCGACCCACCGGCAGCACGGTCAGCCGCCAGGACGTCGCCGTCGCGAGTCACCGCAACCAGCGTCGGCGCGGCCTCGACGACAGCGCGCGCCTCCTGCAGCCCGTCGACAACCACGGTCGCGGAGAGCAGGCGCGCCACCGTGGCACGCAGCTCGGGGGGGACGGTCACCAGGTCCAGGGCGCGGCTGGCACCGGCAGGGATCGCGGCGCGGCCACGCTGCTCGTGGTACGCCGTGGCAGGTGACCCCACGAGCAGCCCCGCGCGGCCGGCGTCGTCGTTCTTGAGCAGGCGGATCGCATCGACTGCCGACCCGACGTCGACCACGGCGACGGCGTCGGCAGCCGCGCCGAGGGCGGCGGCGATGGCCGTCTCGTAGCCCGCCTGGACGCTGATGAGGGCGGCAACCGAGCCCAGCACGCCGCCCAACCGATCGGTGGCAGCAAGCAGGGTGCCGGCGCCGTCCTTGCGGGCCAGCCCGAGCTCGAGCGCTTCCTTGCGCGCGACCTGGGTGGCCCGCTCTCGCTCGGCGTCGTGCTCCTCGGCGCGCAGGGCAGCCACCCGGTTCTCGGCCGCTGCCAGCCGGTTGGACGCCTGCACGTGCTCGGAGTCGAGGCTGTGCTCGCCGGCGTCCAGCCCGGCGACCTGGGTCTCCAGCGCCGTGAACTCCGCCTGGGCCCGGTCGGCCCGGGCCGCGGTCTCAGCCAACGCCGGCTCGAGCCGGCCGATCTCTGCCTCGCCGGCTTCCACCTTGGTGCGACTGGCTGCGACGTGGCCGGCCAACCGGGCCAGGCCTTCCCGGCGGTCGGCAGCTGCCCGGGCGGCCGCTGCGACGCGGCGCTGCTCCTGTTCGAGGGCGGCCTCGGCTTCCTGTCGGGCGGCCACCGCTACGGCGAGCGCCTCCCGGTCACGTTCGACGGCGACGAGGATCTCGCGCTCCTCGTCGCGGACCTGGCGTGCCTGCGCTTCGAGCTCGTCCGGGTCGGGGCCGGAGCTCTGCTCCTCGGCCTCCTCGGCGAGGTGGCGGACCCGCTCGGCAGCCAGGCCTCCGGTGCCGCGGAACCTCTCGCGCAGCGAAGACAGCCGGTACCAGGTCTCCTGCGCCCGGGCCAAGGCCGGCGCCTCTGCGGCGGTCTCCTGCTCCAGGTCGGTCTCTCGTTGCTGGACCTCGGCAGACGCTCGCTCGACTTCAGCCCGGCGCTCTCGCAGAGCCGTCTCGTCGGCGACCTCCGCCTCCAGCGTGGACGTCATCTGCAGCAAGTCGTCGGCGAGCAGCCGCAGCCGCGCGTCGCGCTGGTCGGACTGGATGACCACGGCCCGCCGGGCCACCTCGGCCTGGCGCCCGAGCGGCTTGAGCTGGCGGCGCAGCTCGGCAGTCAGGTCCTGCACGCGGGTCAGGTTGGCCTGCATGGCCTCCAGCTTGCGGAGGGCCTTCTCCTTGCGCTTGCGGTGCTTGAGGACCCCGGCGGCCTCCTCGATAAAACCGCGACGCTCCTCGGGCCCGGCCGAGAGCACGGAGTCGAGCTGGCCCTGGCCGACGATGACGTGCATCTCGCGGCCGATGCCGGAGTCGGAGAGAAGCTCCTGGACGTCGAGCAGGCGGCACGGCTGGCCGTTGATCGCGTACTCGGAGCCACCGCTGCGGAACATGATCCGCGAGATGCTGACCTCGGTGTAGTCGATCGGCAGCTCGCCGTCGGAGTTGTCGATCGTGAGCGTGACCTCGGCCCGGCCCAGGGGCGCTCGCCCGGATGTGCCCGCGAAAATGACGTCTTCCATCTTGCCGCCGCGCAGCGACTTGGCGCCCTGCTCGCCGAGCACCCACGCGATCGCATCGACCACATTGGACTTGCCAGAGCCGTTCGGGCCGACGACCGCCGTGATGCCGGGCTCGAAGCGAAACGTGGTCGCCGAGGCGAAGGACTTGAAGCCCTTGAGGGTCAGGCTCTTCAGATGCACGCGCGGATCTCGGATCTGTTTCGCGCCTGACCCCCGGTCGGGGTCACGGCGTACGACGTGGGCGGGGAAGGCCGGTCCAAACCCTACCCGCCGCAGCGGTCGATCCCGGCCGACCCGCCCGGGCTCTCCCGGTCAGACCGCGAGGCGGCGTCGGCGGGCCACCGCGAGACCGGTCAGGCCCATCAGCAGCACGCCGGCGATCGTGATCCCGCGCGTGCCGCCCGGCCCACCCATCGAGCCGAGCAGCGGTGTCGAGGTGGTGCCAGGCAGGTCGACCGGGTAGACGTCCAGGCCGCGCACCGCGTCGACGGTGTAGACGATGTTGGTCTTGTTCGCGGTGACCATGCCGTTCTTGGTGCGCTGCGGGTACCAGTAGGCGTCCCACACCTCTGACAGACCGCTCGCGACGTAGCCGTAGTCCTTGATGTTGCTGGCATCGCGCACGTCGATCAGGTGCAGCCCACCCTCGTAGTAGCCCTGGGCGACGATGCCGCTCTGGTGGTAGTCGAACCAGTGCGCAGAGCAGAACGCCATGTGCGAGGCCGCCATGCCTTCACCGAGGTCTACCGGGTTGATCCGGTCCAGCGGGTGGATCGTCGCGAGGGTGCCGTCGAGGCTGCCCACCAGCCAGGTCTGGAAGCTGCCGGCCGTCGTGCAGTCGGTGTTCTCGTAGTCCTCCTCGGTCACGAGCATGACGTTGCCGTTCTTCACACTGGGCGAGGCTCCGGCCTGGAACGCGGACGCGTTGGGCCGCGCGGAGTTGTCGTGGATGAAGTCGTTCCACGGGCCCTTGCTGCCGTTCTCGTCCGTGGTGGCGACGAGCCGCGGGCTGGTCGGGTGGGACACGTCGAAGATGGCGCTACCGCCGGAGCCGGTGTGCACGCCGTACCCGGCGTTGTCGAAGCGATCGAGACCTTGCCGTTGCGCCCCGCGGTGTACGCATAGCGGCAGGCCGCCTCGTGGATGCAGGAGACCGTATGCGTGTTGGTCGTGGTCTTGACTCGGGACCGGATGCGCGGGTGGGCCGGGTCGGTGACGTCGACGACCATCACCTCGTTGCTCCTGCCGACGTGGCTGGGATCGGTCGGGGAGTACTCCACCGTGTCGGCACCGACGAGGACGAACCGGTTGATGACCCCGTCGATGGTCTGCTCGCCGTAGTTCATCGCCTCGTTCTCGAAGACCAGGTTCGGCAAGGTGCCGGTGAGCCGGGGGTGCACCGGGTCGGAGGTGTCGTAGACGCTGATGCTGTCCGTGCTCGAGACGTAGAAGTAAGGCGCGGAGATGGCATGGACGCCCGAGATGGCCGCGGTGTCCGGGAAGTTGCCCACGAAGCGGATGTTCGGGCTGGACGCGACGGGCACGCTCACGCCGTCCAGGAACTGCTGCCGCTTGTCCTTGCGGTCGTTGGCCGACGAGCCGGCGTGGGCTGCGGCCGGTCCTGAACTGCCGAGCAGGCAGGCGAAGCTCAGCGCAGTGACGGCAGCGAGAACCCGGCCGTTGCGGAATGTGGACACCGGAACCTCCAGGTCGACGTCAGGACCTCACGACCGGACTCGTCCCGCCGTCAGGGTGCCTAACGAGTCGCCCGGGGCCAGGTCACGGCCGGCCCGCGGAAAGCGGGCCTGGACACCGGCGCAGGCATAGGAACGGGACGCCGGTCCCGGCGTCCCGTGTGGGTGGGTCTGGAGCCTGCTCTAAGCGAGCGCCGGCTCCTTGGTGACCTCGAGGGAGATCAGGTTGGAGGGGGTGACGGCCGAGGCGAGCGCGTCGTTCTCGGCGCGGAGCTCGCGGACCTCTGACTCGAGCTCACGAACCCGCTGCTGCAACCGCCGTACCTCGAAGACCATCCGTGCGTCGTGGCCACCTACGTGGCCGAGTAGGGCCTTCGCCATTGGCGATCCTCCGAGTCTCCGGCCCTGATGCGGGTCCGGGCGGTGGTTCTAAGCCGCAACGATCCGCGGATAACGCGGGCAGCGGCCGGGGTATCCAGGGTCGCACCGGATCTGGGAGGGGTCAATACGTCACGGCATGATCACGATGCGACACGCCGGAGATTGACCCGAACGGGTCAGCGAACCCGATGCGGTAACGATTGCGGTGATTTCAGCACCCTATTTCGCCGGCTACCACCGGCCCCGACGCGGTCGGGGCTGGCACTGTGGGCAGAAGTGCGAAGAGCGGTTCATGAACGGCTCGCGACTGATCGGCGTCCCGCACCGGCCGCAGGGCTTCCCGGCCCGCCCGTAGACCTCCAGGGTGCGGTCGAAGTAGCCGCTCTGGCCGTTGACGTCGACGAAGAGCGCGTCGAATGACGTGCCGCCCTGCGCCAGCGCCGCGCCCATCACCGAGCGGGCGCCGTCGAGAACCGCGTCGATCTGGGCGCGGGTGAGCGTCTCGGTCGGGCGGGCGTAGTGCAGCCCGGCCCGCCACAGCGCCTCGTCGGCGTAGATGTTGCCGACGCCGCTCACCAGGGTCTGGTCAAGCAGGGCGCGTTTGAGACCGGTACGCCGACGCCGCAACGCCGTCGAGAAGGCCGCTTCGTCGAACGCCGGGTCGAGCGGGTCGCGCGCGATGTGACTGATCACGGCCGGCAGCTCGGCACCCCCCTCGGCGAGGGCCAACCCGCCGAAGGTGCGCTGGTCGACGAACCTCAGCTCGGTGCCGCCGGTGCTCGCGCCGCTGTCGGTGAAGGTGAACCGCACGCGCAAGTGGGTCTCGTCCGGCGCGGTCGTCGGACGTACCAGCAGCTGCCCGCTCATACCGAGGTGGGCGAGAAGCGCGTCGCCGTCGTCCAGCGGCAGCCAGAGGTACTTGCCGCGGCGTCGCGCACCAACGAACGTGCGGCCGGCAAGGCGGGCGGCGAAGTCAGCACCACCGGGAATGTGCCGGCGTACGGCTCGCGGATGAGCGACGGTCACGACCGCGATCGTCCGGCCGACAACGTTCGCCTCGAGACCGCGGCGAACCACCTCGACCTCGGGCAGTTCGGGCACGTCAGCCGATGGGGTCGGGCGTGTCCTCGACCAGATTGCCGGGCACGAGGGACCGGATGCTGCGCCACGCCGAGGCGGCCGCTTCCTGCTCGGCCTCCTTCTTGCTGCGTCCGCTGCCCTCGCCGTGGGCTTCACCGGAGACCATCACGACGGCCCGGAACTCCTTCTCGTGGTCGGGGCCGGTCTCGGTCACGACGTACTCCGGGACTCCGAGCGCACCGGCCGCCGTCAGCTCCTGCAGGCTGGTCTTCCAGTCCAGGCCGGCGCCGAGCGCCGCGGCCTCCTCGATCAGGGGGTCGAACAGGCGGTGCACGAGCTCGGCTGCCCGCTCCAGGCCGGCGTCTATGTAGACGGCTCCGAGCAGGGCCTCGAGGGTGTCGGCGAGGATCGAGGCCTTGTCGCGGCCGCCGGTGCTCTCCTCGCCGCGGC
>JBDUAP010000138.1:0-7163 GCA_040004585.1 Sporichthyaceae bacterium | reverse complement strand
CGGTCTACGGTCGTCGGGACGGTGCAACCAGCCCGCCGCGAGGCGACGAGGAGTCGATCCATGTTCAGCAACGCCGACGAGGTCCTGAAGTACATCAAGGACGAGGACGTGAAGTTCATCGACGTCCGCTTCTGCGACCTGCCGGGTGTGATGCAGCACTTCAACGTCCCGGCGCAGTCGGTGGGCGAGGCCTTCTTCACCGAGGGGCAGATGTTTGACGGCTCGTCCATCCGTGGCTTCCAGGCGATCCACGAGTCGGACATGAAGCTGATCCCCGACGTGACCACCGCCTTCGTCGACTCGTTCCGGGCCGAGAAGACGGTCGCGCTGAACTTCTCCATCGTCGACCCATTCACCGACGAGCCCTACAGCCGCGACCCGCGCAACATCGCGGCGAAGGCCGAGGCCTACCTCCAGGGGTCCGGGGTCGCGGACACGGCGTACTTCGGTGCGGAGGCGGAGTTCTACGTCTTCGACGATGTGCGCTTCGAGACCAAGCAGAACGCGGGCTACTACTACATCGACTCCATCGAGGGCGCCTGGAACACCGGCCGCCAAGAGGAGGGTGGCAACCGCGGCTACAAGACCCGCTACAAGGGCGGCTACTTCCCCGTGCCCCCCGTCGACCACTACGCCGACCTTCGTGACCAGATGACGCTCGCGCTCGGCGCGGCCGGTCTCGAGGTGGAGCGCGCGCACCACGAGGTCGGCACGGCTGGCCAGGCCGAGATCAACTACAAGTTCGGGTCGCTGCTGCACGCGGCGGACCAGGTGATGCTGTTCAAGTACGTCGTCAAGAACGTGGCGTGGGCGGCGGGTAAGACCGCGACGTTCATGCCCAAGCCGCTCTTTGGCGACAACGGGTCGGGCATGCACTGTCACCAGTCACTGTGGAAAGACGGCACGCCGCTGTTCTACGACGAGCTGGGCTACGCCGGCCTGTCCGACATGGCGCGCTACTACATCGGCGGACTGCTCAGGCACGCGCCGTCGCTGCTCGCGTTCACCAACCCGACCGTGAACAGCTACCACCGCTTGGTGCCCGGCTTCGAGGCGCCCGTCAACCTCGTCTACTCGCAGCGCAACCGCTCGGCCTGCATACGAATCCCGATCACCGGGTCGAACCCGAAGGCGAAGCGGCTGGAGTTCCGCGTGCCGGACCCGTCGTCCAACCCTTACCTCGCGTTCTCCGCGATGCTGATGGCCGGCCTCGACGGGATCAAGAACAAGATCGAGCCGGCCGAGCCGGTCGACAAGGACCTCTACGAGCTCGCTCCTGACGAGCACCGAGAGATCCAGCAGGTGCCCGCATCACTGCCCGAGGTGCTGACCGCGCTAGAGGAGGACCACGACTACCTGCTCGAGGGCGGCGTGTTCACACCCGACCTGATTGAGACATGGGTGGAGTGGAAGCGCGTCAACGAGGTCGACCCGATCCGACTGCGCCCGCACCCCCACGAGTTCGAGCTCTACTACGACATCTGAGCCAAACAACGCTCTGACCTGCAGGTGCGCGGCGCGCGGCCGGCAGGAGAACCTGACGTTCTTCGCATTCACGGCCCCTCCAGGGCCAACACCGCGAGCGCCAGCGCACTGCCTGGAGAGCCGTGCTCAAGGAGGAGACGAGCGATCGCCTGGCTCGCCCATCGGCTGTCGAGACTGCACGACGCGGGCAACGAGCCGGTTGGTTCCTCATGGCCGCGATCGTCGGTCTAGCTCTCGCTGTTGGTCTAGGTGTCGCAACCAACCGGCACGTTGACTACCTCAACATCCTGCCGAAGAGCTCGAAGCGATCGTCGACAAGCACTGGAGCGACGATGCCCGGTACGCACAGGCCCGAGTGACGCGCACCCAAGCCACGATGGCCACGGCGGCATCGGAGAAGAACCAGGACAAAGCCAGACTCCTGATGTGGGCAACGGGTCTGGAGGTGGCGTCCCTGGTGCCGCTCGGCATCGCGGTAGGGCTCATCCTGGTCAGAGCGTAAGGCGGCGTAGCCTTCGTCCGGTGGCCGCCAATGCCTTGCATCGCCACTGGGCAGCGTCCAGCCGTTCAGGTCGATCGGGCCGTCCCAGTCTGTCTTCAGTGCAAGGTATTTCCACGCACAACGCTCATGACCTGGAAGTCTGCGACGCTGAGGTGCACAACGTTCATGCGTCCGTAGTGCGCGACTACCTGGACTAGGTTTCTGAACGTATCGGAAGGAACTAGCCGGCCAGGGCCCGAAGCGCCGACTGCCGGTCCTGGACGAGCAGCTTCTTCAGCACCGTGGAGATGTGCACGCGCACGGTGCCAGGGGCGATGAAGAGCCTCCGGGCGATGTCGTCGGTGGAGACACCGGCGTCAAGCAGTTTCATGATCTCCCACTCGCGCTCGGTGAGTTGAGTGGGTCGCTGCCCTGGGGTGAAGACCTTGCGGCGGCGGCTTCCCTGGAACTCCTCCAGCACCCGTGCCACGAGTGACCGCGGGAAGGCCGCTTCTCCGGCCAGGACGCCGAGGAGAGCGGGTCCGATCCGGTCAGGGTCCATGTCCTTGAGCAGGTAACCCCGGGCTCCGGCGCGGACCGAGTCGAACACGTCGTCGTCCTTGACCGAGCCGCTCAGCATGACCACCGCGGAGTCGGGCGATGCCTTCGAGATCTCACAGGCGGCTGCGATTCCGTTGCCGGGCATGTCGATGTCGAGAAGGCAGATGTGGGGCGTCTCGACACGTGCCAGCTCGACTGCCCCCCGAGCGTGGGACGCCTCACCGACTACCTGGAACTGCGCTGGATCAAGAGACGCCCGCACTCCGGCACGAGTCGGGGCGTGGCCATCAGCGACAAGGACTCGGACGCGGTATGGCGGCACCGGGCTAGCGGCGGAGGAGGTCATTCCTGCGGCGAATCAGGTTGGTTACCAGAAGCAAGGGCGTTGTCCGCGGGCTGTACTTGGCGCAGTGTCTTAGCCCAGCGATCCGCGTCGTCCCGGAGCACGGTCAGCACCCCACCGGCAGCGCCGGGAAACCGGGCGGGCAGATCGCCGTCGATCACCGCCCGGTATACGTCGCAGACGGGGACATCGACGCGGCGTGCCACGGAGATGATGCTGAGCTGGCCGGCTGTGGTCATCAGCGCGACTGCCCGAGCGACGCCTGACGCTCGGCCCACACGTTGAGCTCATCGCGATCCACCAGGCAGTTCCGGGCTCCCGGCCGCGGGGTCGGCGCACCCGTCAGCTCCCGGCTGAGCATCGCCCGCATGATCACGGGCACGCTCGTGGCGGTGTAGACGGCGGCTTCGTCCAGGGTCATCCAGCACGCCCGGCCGTCGTCGATCGGCAGCTCGCCCCACGGGATGGTCATGACCTTCCATCGGCAGGGGATGGCGATGCGTTTCGCCCCGAACGGAGGACCCCCGGTCGGCCTTTCAGTCTGGATCACCGTGCCAGGGCACGGATCACCAGGAGCGCCACAGCGAGGCTCACCAGTATCAGGCCAGCCAGCACGAGGCGTCATGACCAACTAACGAGCATCATGGCGCGTCGTTACGCACCCATGGTTGGCCCCTGTCGCCCGACACCGCGCGGGCGGTGCGAGAAGGCTCGTCCGCCCCGGAACGCCTGCACCCGTTCATCGTTGGTCCGATCAACTCGCAGACGAAGGTGAGGCGGCGATGGAGCAGTATCTGGGGCCGGCGATCATCGAGGTCGCTCGCTCCGGAGTGTTGGTGATCGCGCAGCTGTTCTCCGCCCGCGACCCCTCTGACGGGAAGGTGAACTGGTGCGGTCGTGCGACGCCGAAGCCGCCGGGGTCACTGTGGCCGGCGTACATCGCGCAGGGGGCCACGCTACGGATAGGTCGTGACGTGAGGCGGGTCGTGATCACCCAGTGTGGCGAGCCGGGAGCGAGCGAGCTGACCGGGAACGGGCCTCCTCCGTTCTGAAGCGCCGCCGCGGCAGGCACGTCCTGGCCGACTGCGCCACCACCGGTGAGGTCGGCCATCACCTGGACCTGGCGACGTTGGTGCCTGAGCAGCGGCGCACATAAGGCGGCATCGGAGGGACTGACGGAGACCCGAACGTGACCCGTGCGGGACCCCGAACGCTCTAGAAGGCGATCGGAGCCGAGTCAGATCTGTCTCATGCTCGCGATACAGCCAGGCGACCATGCCCGCGCTGTGGGGCTTCCCCAGACGGTCAATAGCGGCATCAACGCGGGCGCGGTCACATCCGCACGAATGATTGCCCGCGCGGGACTGGGGCGGCACCAGTCAGTCCGCAGAAAGTCCGCAAGACGTCCGCATCTGGTCAACGACGACCAACGGTCCACCACCGCATCTGCGCAGGTCAGGGGTCTTTCTCGGTATCAGTCAACGGTTGCCAACTATGCGGGGCGAGTTCGAGCTCTACTACGACATCTGAGCTCTCATGGCTCCTCAGGTGGTGTAGACGCGGGTGGCTGCGCGCTGGATGGCGCGGGCCGGCCAGGACCGGTAAGCGACCCCAACCAGCGCCAGTCCGACCACTCCGGCGAAGGTCACCGCCACTGCCGGCGACGTCAGGTCAGCGATCAAGCCCGAGAGCAGGAACGTCGCGGCCGTCATCGCGCTGAAGCCGGCTGCGGCCAGACCGATCACCCGACCACGGAACTTCGCCGGACTGACCAGGCTGACGGTCGCCATCAACGGCACCATGAACCCCTGGCACAGACCGCTCAGGAACCACAGGACGAGCGCGACCTCCCACGGCGGTGACACAGAGGTCGCCAACAGCGGCAGGCATGTCAGCACCGCGAGAGGCAGGATCGCTCGCACCTGCCGCAACGGCCCGACCCGGCCAATAATGAAGGCGCCGAGCGCGGCGCCCGCTGGGAGGCTCGCCATGAGCGCAGCGCCGACCGCAGAGGAGGCGCCGTCGGCCCGTGCATAAGCCAGTCCCACTGCCTCCGGCGCGATGAGGAAGACGGATGCCCCCCAGCCGAGCAGCACGAGGGCGCGCAGCGCCGGGTCGTCGAAGACCAGTCGCCAGCCCGCGCGCAGGTCGGTGATCAGGCTGGTTCCGCGCTCGGCAGCGTCGCGCGGCGCGGGCCGCCACCGCAACGTCAGCGCGATGACGGCGAACGAAATAGCAAACGTGCCCGCGTTGAGCAGCAGGCCCCACCGCTCCCCGATCGCCAGGATGATGAGACCGGCCAAGCAGATGCCGATGACCTGGTCGAGCTGGTAGAGCATCCGCATCAGGCTGTTGCCGGCGAGGTAGTCCTTCGGGTCGGTGAGCACATCGGGGATGACCGACCGCTGCGCGACCTCGAACGGCGCGTAGAACGTCTCCGCGATCAGCAGCACCCCGAGCAGCCCCCAGATCGGCGTCGATGACACGGCGAGTGCTGCCAGTGACAGCATGACGATGAACCGCACCAGGTCGCAGCCGAGCAGGATCACCTTGCGCGGCAGCCGGTCCGCGAAGGACCCGAGCACCGCGGAACCGAACACGGCGGGGACGAAGCTCACCACGAACGCGAGCACGGCGAGTAGAGCGCTGTCCGTGCGACGGAGCACCAGTGACGCAAGGGCCACCCGCGCGATCCGGTCCCCCCACTCGCTGGTCACCTGCGCGATCACCAGGCCGCGGAACTCGCGGTTCCTCAGCGCGTCGCGATAGTTCCCGGGTCGGTCCATCGGCGCGACGCGGTCACCGTTCACCGTTCACCAACGCGCTCACCGGTAGAACACCCCGTCCACCACCGTCCTCGCCCGTCGGGTCGATCGTCGGTAGTCGTCGACCATGGTGCCTGCTGCGCCCGGCGGGTAGCCCAGGACACGCGCGACTCCCGACAACTCTCGCAAGTCGGTCGGCAGGCTGTCCCCCCCTCGGCCACGCGTGAGAACGAGCGCGTTGCGCACTCGGGTCGCGCTGCGCCAGGCGCGGATGAGCGACTCCGCCTCCTCCTTCTTGACCAGTCCAGCGGCCTCGGCGGCCTCCAGAGCGGCCACCGTTCTCGTCGTACGCAATCCGGCCACCTCGGCTCCGTGGCGCAGCTGCAGCAACTGCCCCGTCCACTCCACGTCGGCCAAGCCGCCCGGTCCGAGCTTCGTGTGCCGCGCCGGGTCGGCACCGCGCGGCAGCCGCTCCGCGTCGATGCGCGCCTTGATCCGGCGGATCTCCCGGACCGCTGCGTCGTCGATGCCGTCCGTGGGATAGCGCAGCGGATCGATCAGGTCGACGAACTCGCGGCCGAGTTCCTCGTCGCCGGCAACCGGCTCGGCGCGCAGCAACGCCTGCCTCTCCCACGTCTCCGACCATCGCTCGTAGTAGGCCTGGTACGACGCGATCGTTCGCACGAGGGGACCTTGCCGGCCTTCCGGTCGCAGGTCCGGGTCGATGACGAGCGGAGGTTCAGGAGCCGGTACACCGAGCAGGCGACGCAATTCGTTGGCGACCGCGTGGGCCGCATCCGTCGCATCCCGCTCGTCGACCCCGGGCAGCGGGTCGTGCACGAATAGAACGTCGGCGTCACTGCCGTATCCCAGCTCGTGGCCGCCGAACCGACCCATCGCGATGATGGCTATCCGTGTCGGCACACCGTCGGGTCGGTTGTTCGCCACCGACCGGGTCGCGACGTCCAACGCCGCTTGCAGCGTCGCGGCGTTGATATCGGTGAGAGCCGCGCCGACAGCGTCCACATCGAGCAGACCGAGCAGGTCGGCGACGGCGACCCGGAACAGCTCGCGCCGTCGTACGCCACGAGCCGCGGCCACCGCCTGCTCGCCGTCGTCCTGCCGACCGACCGCCGCGGCGAGCTCCGCGTGCAGCGCGGCGACTGTGCGCGGGACGAGTTCGTCGTCGTCGGCCAGCAGCGCGACCGCCTCGGGCGCGCGCAGCAGCAGGTCGACGACGTAGCGGCTGGTCGCGAGCAGCTGGGCCAGTCGCTGCGCCACGGCACCCTCGTCGCGCAGCAGCCGCAGATACCAGTGCGTCGAGCCGAGCGCCTCGCTGACCTGCCGGAAGGCGAGCAACCCGCCGTCGGGATCGGGCGCGTCGGCGAACCACGACAGCATCACCGGGAGCAGCGTGCGCTGGATCGCGGCCCGACGGCTGACACCGGTCGTCAGCGCCTCGAGATGGCGCAGCGCCCCGGGCGGGTCCAGGTAGCCCAGCGCGTCCAGTCGGTCGTGCGCCGCCGCC
>JBDUAP010000137.1:0-7186 GCA_040004585.1 Sporichthyaceae bacterium | reverse complement strand
CCAGGAACCGAAGGTCTGCTCGACGTACGGCACGACAGCGAGCGCGGCCGGGGCGCGGCGCGGGTCGGAGCCGGCGTAGGTCGCATAGCGGTCGAGCACCATGCGCTGGCGCGGGTCGCGCAGGTAGCTCTCGCCGAGACCCCGCAGCGTCATCCACGGCGCGACTGTGCGCACGTCACCGGTACGACGGGCCAGGCGCAGCAGGTCGCGGGTGCCTTCGAGCGGCGACTCGAGGAACGGTGTTCGGGTTGCGAGCCAGATTGCTTGGGCCCGCTCCATCAGGCGGTACCAGTCGTCGCCAGCCCCTGCGCCGAACGCGTCGTCGAAGGCCCGATGGATCCCGGTGCGCGATGCGTTGGGCAGGGTCAGCGTTGTGGCGTCGGCGAACCGGTAGTGGCAGGTCGGGTCAACAGCGACGATGTCGAGGCAGTCCTCGATCGGCTGGCCGGTCTTGATGAAGAGGTCGCGGTAGACCGCGGGCAGTGTGAGCAATGATGGACCTGTGTCGAACGTGAACCCGTCGCGGGAGAAAACACCGAGCTTGCCGCCGACGACCTCGGCCTGCTCGCAGACGGTGACCCGGTGGCCGAGCGTTGCGAGCCGGGCGGCCGCTGCGAGCCCACCGAGACCGGCTCCGATCACGACCACCCGCGACATGGGCGCAGAGCCTAGTGTCGCGACCATCCACGACCCTGATGGCTGCGAACCTGTGCTGTGAGCTCGGACAGCGGGGCCAGGTCTCGACGCGCGGCTGGGGCGTGGGCCGGCCTCGTCTCGGCCGGTGTGGCCCTCGGCGTCGCCGAGCTGGCCGCTGCCCTTCTCGGAGACGGCCGGGCAGCGCCGGTGTTCGCCATCGGGGGCAGCGTGATCGACGCGACCCCCCGGTGGTTGAAGGAGTGGGCGATCCGCTCGTTCGGGACGAACGACAAGACGGTGCTGGTCGGGTCGATTGTCGTCGTGCTGGTCCTGCTTGCCCTTCTGACGGGGATGCTCGCGGTCGGAAACCGTCGGGTGGGTCTTGCCGGGGTCGCCGTGCTCAGCGTGGTCGGTGCAGTGTCGGCAACGACCCGACCGGGGGCCGACCTTCGCGACGCCCTCCCGTCGCTGCTGGGCGGCCTCGGCGGCGCCGCTGCCCTGCTCGCGCTGCTTCGCCCCTTGCGGGCCAGGTCGGACGTCGACACGAGCCCGACCCAGGTTGGACCGCGCCCTCCTCCCTTCGGGGTGTCGTCGCGAGACCGAGCAGCCGCGTATCTCGCAAATACGGACCGCGGCGGCGCGTCGTACGACCGGCGTGCTTTCCTGCTGACGAGTGTCGGGGCCGTAGCCGTGGGCGCCGTCGCTGGTGCGGCGGGACGCTCCGCGCTCACCAAGCGTCTTGACGTTGGAGCGTCGCGCGCAGCCGTGGTGCTGCCCGCCCCCACCAGCCCAGCCGCACCGCTGCCACCTGGAACGGATCTGGGGCTACCGGGGCTCAGCCCGTTCCGCACGTCCAACCGTGACTTCTACCGGATCGACACCGCACTGCTTGTTCCCCAGCTCTCGACCACCGACTGGCGCCTGCGCGTGCACGGGATGGTCGACCGGGAGATCGAGCTCGACTACGCCGCGCTGCTCGCCCGGGGGGTGATCGAGCGCGACGTCACCCTGACCTGTGTGTCGAACGAGGTCGGCGGTTCGCTGGTCGGGTCCGCCCGTTGGCTCGGGGCGCCGCTCGCCGACCTGCTGCGCGACGCCGGCGTTCGCCCCGGCGCGGACCAGCTGCTGAGCCGCTCGGTGGACGGCATGATGATCGGGACGCCGACCGAGGTGGTGATGGACGGTCGGGACGCCCTGCTGGCGGTGGCGATGAACGGCGAACCGCTGCCGACGCGGCACGGGTTCCCCGTCCGGATGGTGGTGCCCGGCCTCTACGGCTACGTCTCTGCCACCAAGTGGGTGGTCGACCTGGAGCTGACCCGGTTCGTCGACACGCAGGCCTACTGGGTCGAGCGGGGCTGGGCGCTGCGCGGACCGATCAAGACGATGACGCGCATCGACACACCCGACGGCCGGCAGCAGCTGCGGGCCGGTCGGGTCGCGGTGGCTGGCGTTGCGTGGGCACAGCATCGAGGCATCGAGCAGGTCGAGGTCAGGGTGGACCGCGGCGCCTGGCAGCAGGCCCGCCTCGCGTCGGTGCCGAGCACGGACACCTGGCGGCAGTGGGTGCTTGCGTGGGACGCCACGCCGGGTGAGCACGTCATCGAGGCACGCGCGACGGACGCGACGGGGACACCGCAGCCGCAACAGGAAACCGATCCGTTCCCCTCGGGTGCAACCGGGTGGCCGAACCGGACGGTCAATGTCGCTTGAGAGCTGTCGGCTGAGAACTAGTGCGGCTCCACCGTCGAGCGCAGCACGCAGAACTCGTTGCCCTCGGGATCAGCGAGAACGACCCAGGTCCGCTCGCCCTGACCGATGTCGACGCGCTTCGCACCGAGCGCCTCGATGCGCTCCACCTCGGCGTCCTGGTCGCGGTCGGTCGCGTTGACGTCGATGTGCACGCGGTTCTTAGTCGTCTTGCGGTCTGTTGTCCGCAGCAGGAGCAGCGACGGCCCGGAGCCGGGTGGCCCCTCCAGCTCGACGTAGTGGTGCTCACCCTCGAACTTGGCTTCGGTCTCGCGGTAGCCGAGGACCTCGGCCCAGAAGTTGCCCAGCCGGCGAGGGTCCTCGCAGTCGATGATGAGTTCAGTGAAACGGCAGGCCACGTCGGCCTCCTCTCGGTCGATGCCCGCACGCTAGTGGGCGGCTCCGACATTCCGTCACGACGGGCACGCGTCGGCCCCCCGGCAGATGCCTCGCCGGGGAGCCGTTCGAGCGCGAGCGCTCGTGACGCGCTGGTTATGCGTTGGCGATCGACACGCCTTTGGCGGTGCAGGTCACCGGGAACTGGATGTTCGGGCCCGCGAGGACGCTGACAGCAACACCGCAGACATTTGCGGCGATGCCGACCGGGATCTGCACCACGGTGTCGGTGGCGGACACGTTGGCGGCCACGGCGATGGGCACCTGCACCGTCGTGTCGGTCAGCGCGACGTTGACGAGCCCGTTCTGGCGGGTTGCTGCGTCTGCCGGTGCGGCCAAGGCACGGACAGCCCGCCTCTCACCGGCGGAGCAGGACCGAAACCGCTACTCGCCAGTAATCGGGCATTTCACCAGAAATGATGGCGATCAGGGCGCAGTACGCCCGACGAACCGGATCCCGTTAGCCTGGATTCGGCCGCTGTCGATGGCAACCAGCTCGGCTTCCTCGGCCACGCCCTCCAGACCGGGGAAGTAGTACGCCCCGACGGCGGAGGTCACCGTGTGCAACCGGGCCTCGAGGGCGGCGAGAACGCTCGACCCCGGGTGCAGGCCCTCGTCCGTCGCCCACTCACTCAGGTAGGCCTCCCATGGCTGCCCGGACTCGACCCACGCGTCACGGCGCTTGTGCAGCCAGTTGTGGTCGTCGGCAGCGGGCGGCAGTCGTTCGAAGCACCACTGCGCGGTCGCCTCGTCCCAGCGCTCCCAGGCCCACTCGAGGACGACGGCCGTGCCGCCTGGCGCGAGCATGTCGGCCATCCGGTCCGCGACGTCGTCCAGATCGGCCACGTGGTGCAACGAGCGACTGGCGATCACCAGCTCCACTCCGGCCGGCGGCAGGTAGTCCTCGATGCCGGTCCGCTGGTATCCCGCACCCTCCGGCGCCTCGGTGTCGACGCCCACCGCGTCGTAGCCGGCGGCTCGCAGCATCGGCACGAAGCCGCCGAGCGGGCCGCAGCCGATCTCGACCACCGATGCCGGTGCTGGTGGCGCTTGCTCGCGCACGAACGGCCAGACCGCGTCGCGCCAGCGCTCGTCCGTCGTTATCGCTGGTCCGTGGTCATGGTCACGCCACCTCGTCACGGTCACGCACCCTAGTCACGGCAGCGCGCGGCCTCGCACGACGAGTCGTCCGGTACGACGACGGGCGAGCGACGTCGCCGTCAGCCAGCAGAACGCGGCCACGGACAGTGGGTGCGCCAGCGCGTCCGGCATCACCCGGGCTCGGACCCGACGGCCGACCACGACCCGCCCGGCCACACCAGCGGCATAGCCGACCAGCCCGACCCGTGACCCACGCAGTGCTGCCAGCGGCGGCACCACGTACGCGAGCCCGAGCAGTCCGCACACCGCGCCGGCACCGCTAGGCGAGCGGAAAGCCGACCACAACGACTTCGAATAGCCCTCGCGGATCGCCGGCCACCCGTCGTACATCCGGCAGGTCGCAATCCGGGAGCCGTCCACCACGCCACCACGTCCACCGGCGCGCTTGATGGCGCGCAGCAGGGCGATGTCCTCCAGCATCTCCGCGCGCACCGCGGCGTGCCCGCCCGCCCGCCGGTAGGCCAGGGCGTCGACCGCGAGGAACTGGCCGTTCGCCGCGGCCAGGCTGGGCCGTGGCGACCGCTCGGCCAGACGCAACGGCAGGGTCGTGAGGAAGGACCACTCCAGCAGCGGCTGCGCCAGGCGCTCGGCCGCGCCGACGGCGACCTGGCGCGGGTACGGGGAAACGAGGTCCAACGCTGTCCAGCGGAGCAGCGCGACCGTGGCCGCGACGGCATCCGGCGCAAGAACGACATCTGCGTCCACGAAGACGAGCACGTCGGCGTCGGCGTGGTCGGCGAGCTGCTGGCAGGCGTGCGGCTTGCCCCACCATCCGCGGGGCAGCGGCTCGCCGCGCAACACGGTGACGCGAGCGTCGTCGGCAGCAACAGCCTGTACGACGTCGACGGTGCCGTCGGAGGAGCCATCATCGAGCACCAGGATCTGCAGGTCGCGCACACCCGTCTGCCCGAGCAGCGCGCGCAGGCACGGCTCGACCCGAGTGGCCTCGTCGCGCACAGGAAGCAGCACGGCGACTCGTTCGTGCGCCGGGGGAGGGTCGGTCGGGGGGCGGCGCAGCCGCGTCACGTTCCAGGCTGCGTGCAGCGCCCCGGCAACCGCCGCCGCGGACCCGACAGCTGTCAGACCTCGCCGCACTAGGGGCGCGACTGCCACAACACCCACGCGTAGGGCACCGTCACCAGGCCCATCGCGATCCCGCCGGCCAGTGCGACGTCGGTGGAGCCGAACCAGAAGACGTTGCCGACGATCGAGCCGATCCAGGTCCAGAACAACAGTGTTGCCGGCTGGGCCTCACTTGCCTTTACCTTCGGCAAGGCGGCGTCCAGGATCGCCATCATGACCAGGCCGACGAGCAGCCAACCGGCGAAGTTCGTCAGCGGCACACCACCGACGCCCCACAGCCCCGGTGTGGGGTCGGCCCACCGCCACCGACCGTCGTCGACCATCTGCGGGTCGAGGAAAACGTCCCACGCAGCGAGCCCGAAGCCGCCGATCGGTGCGGCAAAGCGGCGCGAGATGCGTCGCGCGGCAAGGAGCAGCGGGTAGGCCATCATCGTCCACGCCAGTGGCACGACCAGCGGGACGTCGAGGACCGTGGGCCCGAGGCTTCCGGTGTAGGAGTAGTCGCCGAACGGGATGCCCGTGCGCACGCCCACGGCCTCGGCCGCCAACCCGCCGCCGGCGGTGACGACCACGAGGACGGCCGCCCCTTTCAGGCCCCGGTGCACCGCCGCGTGCGTCACCGAAGCCAGGAAGAACAGCACAACGATCGCAATGGTTACCTTGCGTTTCGGGCCGCCGTCGACGAGCGGGTAGGCGATCTGCAGTCCGATCGTCGCGACGGCCAGCAACCACGGCAGGGCGGCCCGCACCCCGGTCGGCCGGCGACGGCGGTGCGCCACGTCGTACCGCCTGGTCCTCACCGCCATCTGCGCCGCCCGGACAGCATCACGGCCGCGGCGGTGCGCCCGGACGCGCCGAAGACCCCGCCGCCGGGATGGGTCGACGCACCGGTGAGAAAGAGGCCACGCACCGGCGTACGGTAGCCCGCCAGCTCGGGCAGCGGCCGGTAGAGGAACATCGAGTCAAGGCCCATCTCGACGTGCATGACGTTGCCGCGGCGCAGGCCGAGCTCGCGTTCGAGGTCCAGCGGTGTCTGCACCTGCATGTGCTCGATTGTGTCGCTGAAGCCCGGGGCGGCTGCGTCGACCTGGGCGATGACCCGGTCGGCCTCGCGTCGGGCGATGTCGTCCCAGTGCTCGCCGGTGGAGAGCTGGTAGGGGTGCCACTGGGCCCACAGGGTGACGTTGTGCCGGTCCGGCGGCGCGATCGTCGGGTCGATCGCGGAGAACGTCATGGCCAGCACCGCGGGCTCGACTGGCGTGCGACCCGCGACGAAGTCGCCGTACGCCGTGCGGAGGTGGGCGCGGCTGGGCGCGAGGAGCTGCAGCGCGCCGCACGACGAGGGCTCGCCCATCGACGGGTAGCGAGGCAGGTCGGTGGTGCCCAGCCGGACCGCCATGCCGAGCCCGTTGCCGACCCGCACTGCCTTGGTTGCTCGCGCGAGCAGTGCCCCGTCACCGAGCAGCTCGAGAGTGGTGAGCACGTGGCAGCCCGCGAGGACCGCCCGCGCCGCGATGTGGTCGCCCGAGTCGGTGCGCACACCGGTGACGCGGTCGCCGTTGCGCGTGATGGCCGAGGCGCCGTCGCCGACGCGGACCGTGCCACCGAGGCGGCGCAGCCGCTCCGCAAGCGCGGCCGTCAGGGCGCCGGATCCGCCGACCGCTCGTCCCGGTGCTTTCGTGTGCAGCAGAGCGCTCCAGCCGATCAGGTCGGCGGTCGCGACCTCGTGCATCGGTGGGCCCGACTGCGCGCCGAGCCAGGCCAGCGCGGTCTTGAGCCGCTCGTCGGTGAAGTGCTCGTCGAGCAGCTGGTCGCCGGGCTGCAGGAACTGCCGCGACATCTCCAGCCCGCCGACGCTGGTCGCCTTGCCGGCACCCCACAGGTGCCGACCGAGGCGACCGGCTGTCGGCACGTCCTGGAAGGCCGCAAACACCGCCTCGTTGCGGGCGCCCCAGTCGTTGACGAATGCGCGGTAGGCCTCGGCGTCCCGTTCTCCGCAGACGGTCGCGATCGACTCGCAGGTGCGGTCGAGGCTCACCGAGAACGTGATGGCTTGCTGGTCGTCGGCCGGCCCGAACGGCGCGAAGCCCCAGGGGTCCAGGTCGAGGTAGGTCAGGCCGCACTCGTCCAGGCGCAGGTCCTCGACGATGCCGGTGTGCCG
>JBDUAP010000136.1:0-7211 GCA_040004585.1 Sporichthyaceae bacterium | reverse complement strand
AGGTCACCGGTGCGGAGTGGGTGCCGCTCGCGAACCTGGACGACGGCCAGGCCCGGTTCTGGCTCTACGACACACTGCTGTCGGAGTTCGCGGTGATGGGCTTCGAGTACGGCTACTCGGTCGCGCGGCCGGACGCGCTGGTGCTCTGGGAGGCGCAGTTCGGCGACTTCGCCGACGGCGCGCAGACGATCATCGACGAGTTCATCTCGTCCTCGGAGCAGAAGTGGGGCCAGCAGTCCTCGGTAGTCCTCCTGCTTCCGCACGGCTACGAGGGCCAGGGTCCCGACCACTCGTCGGGTCGCATCGAGCGCTTCCTGCAGATGTGCGCCGAGGACAACATGACGGTCGCCGTGCCGTCCAACCCAGCGTCGTACTTCCACCTGCTGCGCTGGCACGCCTACCACGAGCCCAGGAGGCCGCTCATCGTGTTCACGCCGAAGTCGATGCTGCGCCTGAAGGCGGCGGCGGCGGCGGCGGAGGACTTCACCTCGGGACAGTTCCAGCCCGTGATCCCCGACGGCGAGTCCGGCGTGCGACCGGAGGGCGTACGACGGGTGCTGCTGTGCTCCGGGAAGGTCTATTGGGACCTGCTGTCCGAGCGAGCCAAGCGGGCCGGTTCCGGTGGGGCCGAGGTGGCGATCGTGCGCGTCGAGCAGCTCGCGCCGCTGCCGGCGCAGGAGCTCGTCGAGACCTTGGCCGCCTATCCCGCCGAGGCCGAGCTGGTCTGGGTGCAGGAGGAGCCGGCCAACCAGGGCCCCTGGCCGTTCGTGGCGCTCAACCTGCCCGCACACCTCGGCGGCCGCCAGCTCGCCTGCATCTCCCGCCCGCCGGCCGCATCGCCCGCCGCCGGTTCGCACAAAAAGCACGACGAGGAGCAGACGGCCCTGGTCGAGCGTGCCCTCGCCCTCTGACGCGGCCCGACGCCCCATGTACTTCACCGACCGCGGCATCGAGGAGCTCGAGGCCCGCCGGGGCGAGGAGACGGTCACCCTGGAGTGGGTCGCCGCCCGGCTGCGGGAGTTCGTCGACCTCAACCCCGAGTTCGAGACGCCCACCGAGCGGCTGGCCACCTGGCTGGCCCGCCTCGGCGACGACGACGACTGACCCCGGAACGCCGGTACGCGATACATCTTGACTTTGAGCGGACGCGATATATCGTCTCTGCAGGATACACGATACATCGCGACTTCTGGAGGACACAGTCATGGCGCAGTGGCGGATCGACAAGCCCCAGTCCCTCGACCTGACCGGCGTACGCCGGCTCGACGTCCGGGTGGTGGCCGGCAGCGTGGATGTCGTCGGTCGCCCCGCCGCGGCGGCCAACCCGGAGGGCAGCACCACGCCGGAGGGCAGCGACGACGGCGCTGCCCACCTGGAGGTCAGCCGGGTGGATGGGCCGCTCATCGTCACGTTGGAGGGCGACACCCTGACCATCGCCCACGAGCGGCTCAGCTGGAGCGGGCTGCTCGACTGGGTAAGCACCATGAGCAGCCGAAAGGCTTCTGCCGACGTGTCCATCTCGCTGCCGGCGTCCTGCCCGGTCGAGCTGGGAGTCGTGTCCGCCGACGCCGTCGTGTCCGGCATCGCCGCACCCGTGAAGGTGAAGAGCGTCTCCGGCAGCGTCACCCTCGACGGCGTACGTTCCGACATCAGCGCGCAGACCGTGAGCGGCGACCTCGAGGCCCGGGGCCTGTCGGGGTCACTGCACTTCACGACCGTCTCCGGTGACCTCACCGTCGTCGACGGCACCAGCGGCCGGGTTCGCGCCGAGACCGTCTCCGGCCAGGTGACCCTCGACCTCGACATCCCGGCCGACAGCAGCATCGACGTCTCCAGCGTCTCCGGTGACCTCACCGTCCGGCTGCCGGGCACCGCCGGGCTCACCGTCACCGCGAAGACGATGAGCGGTGGGCTGGACAGTGCGTTCGAGGGGCTGACCACCGAGCGCAAGCCCGGCCGCATCTCCATGCAGGGCCAGGTCGGAACCGGCGACGGACAGCTGCGGGCCAAGACCGTCTCCGGCGACGTGACCCTCCTGCGGCGGGCCAATGGGGCGCCAGTATGAGTCCAGTCTTCGGCCACGGTCGGCTGCGCCTCTACCTGCTCAAACTGCTGGACGAGAGCCCGCGCCACGGCTACGACGCGATCCGCGCTCTGGAGGACCGGTTCCTCGGTCTCTACGCACCGAGCGCGGGCACCGTCTACCCGCGGCTGTCCCGGCTCGAGGCCGAGGGTCTCGTCACCTCGGCCGACGAGGACGGCCGCAAGGTCTACCGCATCACCGATGCCGGCCGCGCCGAGCTCGCCGCCCGGCAGGACGAGCTCAAGGACATCGAGTCCGACATCACCGGCTCGGTCCGCGACCTGGCCAGCGAGATCCGCTCCGACGTCCGCGGCTCAGTGCAGGACCTGCGGGCCGAGCTCAAGTCCGCGGCCCGCGACGTGCGCCGAGAGAGCCGCCACTACGCGCGCGAGCAGCGCACGTCGGGTGGTGGCGGTGCGGCCGTGTCCGACCTCGAGCGGTTGGCCGAGTGGTTCCGCGCGGAGGTCCGTGAGGTCGCCCGGCGCAGCAAGCCCAGCGACGAGGAGGTCGCGGCGCTGAAGAAGGTGATGGAGGACGCGATGACCGAGGTACGACGGGTGCTCGGCGGCCAGGACCTACGCTAGGAGCCTGCCGGCGGGTCCGGGTCCGGGTCAGGGTCGGGATCCAGGTCCAGCGAGCCCGGTGCGCCGAGATCGACGAGCCAACCCGGCACCCCGTCGCCATAGCGGGCCCGGGCACTCGGCGTGGCGTCGAGCAGCGACCGCTGGTAGGACAGGGCCCGCCCCAGCGGCCCGGTGAGCAGCGCTAGCCGGACGGCCTCGAGAAGTGTCGCCCGGTCGTGCTCGCCGGTCCACGGCTCGAGGTAGGCATCCCGGAGCCGCAGCAGCTCAGGCGCGCCATTGGCCAGCTTGCCGAAATGCGCAACCACGCGCAGCGTCACCAGCAACGTCGTGAACGGGTGGGCCACGGACGAATCGCCCCAGTCGAACGCCCGGTAGCGGCCAACCCCGTCGTACGGCATGAAGATGTTCCCATCGTGCAGGTCATCGTGCTGAAGTGATGCCGGCACGCCGGTCGCGGTCAGCTCCTCGCACCACTGCGCGAACCGATCCTGCTCCGACCGCAGCCGCGCCAGGTCCGCGGACGTGATCCCGTCCGGCGCGTCGACCATCAGCACCGGCTCGTCGGCCAGCAGGGCGGCGAGGCTGCCGGGCATCGCCGCCGGACGCAGGTCGGGCACGCCGAGCGCCACCATCTCGTCGGCGTGCGGGGCGAGCAGACGCTGCAGCTCGGCGTACTCCACCAGCACCTTCTCCCAATGGGCGACATCGGTCTGCCCACCCTGCGCCGCCCGCAGTGTCGTGCCCCCGTCAGGCAGCAACAGCCACCCGCGCTCGGCATCGGCCGCGAGCGGCACCAGCACCTGGTCGGGGCACCAGCCGCCGAGCGCGGTGAGCAACCGGACCTCGTACGCCGGTCCCCGCGCACTCGCCTTGAACCACACCGGTCCTTGCGCCGTCGGGACCTTCAGCACGGTCGACCACGGGTACACGTGCGGCTGCTCGACCTCGCCCACGACGGACCGGCCCTGTTCGCCGAGCCGGGCGCTCACCCAGTCGATGGCGGTCGCCCGCCACTGCGGGTCGAACCAGCCGGGT
This sequence comes from Sporichthyaceae bacterium, assembly GCA_040004585.1. Taxonomy (GTDB): domain Bacteria; phylum Actinomycetota; class Actinomycetes; order JACCUZ01; family JACCUZ01; genus JBDUAP01. The sequence continues at coordinate 3,509 of JBDUAP010000136.1, read as the reverse complement.
GAATCGATCTCGGTGTCCACGGCCGACGACCGTAGGGGTTCCGGCGCTCGGTCGCGACCGGTTATGTCGGCCGGGTCAGGACGACCTTGCCGAAGACGTCGCCGGCGGCGAGCTTTGCGAATCCCGCACGGGCGTCCTCCAGCGGCATTGACGCGTCCACGATGGGGCGGACGCCGGTCTGCAGGCAGAACTGGACCAGTCGCTGCAGCTCGTCACGGGTGCCCATCGTCGACCCGACGACGCGCAGTTGCAGGAAGAAGACGCGCCGCACATCGGTGACGGCCTCGGGACCTCCGGTGGCTCCGGACACGACGACGGTGCCGCCCTGGGTCAGGCTCTTCAGGCTGTGGTCCCAGGTCGCCGCACCGACGGTCTCCATCACCGCGTCGACCCGCTCCGGCAGCCGTGCGCCGGACTCGAACGCCGCGTCCGCACCGAGCGCCACAGCCCGCTCGCGCTTGTCCGGATCACGGCTGGTAACCCAGATCCGGTAGCCCGCCGCCTGGCCGAGCGCGATCAGCGCGGTCGACACACCTCCCCCCGCGCCCTGCACCAGCACCGTTGCACCGGGCTTCGCGCCGGACTGGGTGAAGAGCATGCGGTACGCCGTGAGCCACGCGGTCGGCAGGCAGGCCGCCTCCGCCCAGCTAAACTCGGCCGGCTTCGGAACCAGGTTGCGCCGGGGCACGAGGACCAGGTCGGCCAAAGTCCCGTCGTGCCGCTCGGAGAGCAGCGAGCGCTTCGGGTCCATCGTCTCGTCGCCGCGGAAGTCGTCGGAGCCGATGACGGCGTGCACGATGACCTCGTTGCCGTCCTCGTCGATCCCCGCCCCGTCGCAACCGAGCACCATCGGCAGCTGCTCCTCACGCAGGCCGACGCCGCGCAGGCTCCACAGGTCGTGGTGGTTGAGTGCGGCAGCCCGCAGCCGCACGGTCGCCCAACCCTCGCGAGGCTGCGGATCGGGCCGCTCGCCGAGCTCCAGTGCGGACACGGGGTCGTCGGCGGAGAAGCGGGCGGCATAGGCGGCGAACATGCCGCAGACCCTAGCGAGGTGGCGTCGTCCTATCCGGCGAGCGCGGCTGCCCCGTGCGTACCGGTCGGCGCCGTCACGCGAGCCGCGTCCAGCGAGGTGTCCAGCGGCAGGGTCATACAGCGGATGGACCCACCCGCCTTGTGCAGCTCGCTGACGTCGACTGTCTCGACGGAGAAGCCCCAACGCTCCAGCTGCCGGGCGACCCGCGGCGGGACACCGGCAGGCATGACCACGACGTCGCCGACCACGACCGAGTTGGCGCAGAACGTGAATGCCTCCTGCTCGGAGATCACCAGGGGCTGGGGGACCAACGCCCGAACGGTGCGCCAGCCGGCGGCGTCCCAGGCTGACGGGGCGACGATGGCTCGCGTCTCGTCGAGCGGGCAGAAGCTCAGGTCCAGGTGGTAGAGCGCCGGGTGCACGACACCGACACTCGCGACGCGCACGCCAAAGGCGTCGGCGAGCACCCGGTGCGTGGCCAGGTCCGTGCGCGGCCCGGCAGCCACCAGCAGCCGGTCGCCTACGACGAAGGCGTCGCCGGCCTCGAACGCGCCCACACCCGCATCGGCGATGCGCGAGGTGCGGTAGCCCAGCTCACCGAACCACCACTCGGCCGCTTCGGCCTCGGCGCGCCGCTCGTGGTGCCGGAAGCTGCTGATAGCGACGTGGTCGCCGTCGACGAACCCGTAGTTCATCGCGTAGACCATGTCCGGGTTGCCGGGCAGCGGGTCGATCCGCTCGACGGTGGCGCCTGCGTTCTGCAGAGCCGCGGCGACGTTGTCCCACTGCGCCAGCGCGACGTCGCCGTCGACCCGCGCGTCGAGGTCCATCCACGGGTTGATGGTGTAGTCGACCCGGAAGTGCTCCGGCCGGCACATCAGGTAGCGGCGTCCCCAGGACAGTGGGCGGATCAGCGACATCTCGGCGTACACCTCATCCAGTCGGATTGTCGGACAATGATTGTCGGACAATCGGAGTGTGCGGTCAGGCAACCGGTAGTGTCAAGCCGCATGGCGCAGGTGCCGGTTATCGACCGGTCTAGTACGACCGAACGAGTGGCCGAGGCGCTGCGCGGGATGCTCTTCGCCGGTGAGCTCTCCCCCGGTGAGCCGTTGCGCGAGGTGGGCCTCGCCGAGGCGTTCGACGTGGCCCGGTCCACCGTCCGCGAAGCGCTCCAGCTGCTGGCTGCCGAAGGCCTGGTCACGCGTTACCCCAACCGAGGCGTCGTCGTCACCGAGTTGACCGACGCGGACATCGAGGAGATCTTCGGCGCCCGCCTCGTGCTCGAGAGCGCCGGCGTCCGGGCCGGTGTCGCGGGCGCCGATCTGCAACAGGTCGCCGCGTCACTCGCCGCCTATGCCCGTGCTGCCGAGGACGAGGCCCTTGCGACCCACGCCCACCTGGAGTTCCACAACTCCCTGGTCGACTTGCTCGGCAACCCCCGGCTGCTGGCCAGCGCCCACTCCCTGACGGCCGACCTGCGGCTCGGGCTTGCCTCCGTGGAGAGGGTGCGGCGCAACGCGAAGGACCAGGTCGCCGACCACCGGCGCCTGCTCCGGCTGATCCGGTCCGGCAACGAGAAGGCCGCCGTTGCCGAGCTGCAGCGACATCTGGCGGCGGCCAAGACCTCGGTGGCCGCCCGCGTCATCGGCTCATGACCGAACTGCTCGACGCAGCGGCCAGGAACGCAACAACACCGTGGCGACCACATCCGCATCTGGCACGGCGCCGACCTGCCATGAGTCAACCCCCTCGGCTGGGTTGTCCCGCTCGACCCACCAGCCAGCGCCGTCCCGGAACGCGAGCCGCTTCACCGAGAGCGGCGCTTCGGGAAGGCGCACGACGGCTATTCGCCCGGCCCGGGGCTGGCCGCCGTAGAGGACGACCAGGTGGTCCCCGTCGTACAGCGTGGGCTCCATCGAGCGCCCGCGCACCAGCACGCGTCCTAGGCGACGACCGGCCGATGCCACGCATACACCTCCGGTAGGCGGATAGGTCCGAGGCCTGCGGGTAGGGGCCGGGAGTGCTCGATTGCCCGAGTAGTGTCCGACGAGAACTGCACCCGAGGAAGGGCTGATGCTCGTGTTGGCGCGCCTGTTCACCCCGAAGACCATTGTCCATGCCCACTGTGACCTGCCGTGCGGGGTCTACGACCCGGCGCAGGCCCGCATCGAGGCCGAGTCGATCAAGATGATCATCCAGAAGGTCGGCGAGAACGACGACCATGACTTCCAGACCCGCGCCATCCTGATCAAGGAGCAGCGGGCCGAGCTGGTCAAGCACCACCTGTGGGTGCTCTGGACCGACTACTTCAAGCCCCCACACTTTGAGAAGTACCCCGAGCTGCACCTGCTCTTCAACGAGGCGACCAAGCTGGCCGGCGCCACTGGTGTCAAGGGCTCGATGGACGCCGGCAAGGCCCAGGAGCTGCTCGACAAGATCGCCGAGATCGACAAGATCTTCTGGGAGACCAAGC
>JBDUAP010000135.1:0-7223 GCA_040004585.1 Sporichthyaceae bacterium | reverse complement strand
CGGTCGCGCTGCGCCTCGGGCAGCGGGTAGGTGCCTTCCATCTCGATCGGGTTCTGGGTGGCGATCACCATGAACGGCACGCCCAGTTCATACGTCACTCCGTCGACGGTGACTTGGTGCTCCTCCATGCACTCCAGAAGGGCTGACTGGGTCTTCGGCGAGGCCCGGTTAATCTCGTCGCCGACCACGATGTTCGCGAAGATCGCTCCGGGCTTGAACTCGAACTCGCGCTGTTCCTGGTTGAAGATCGAAACGCCAGTGATGTCGCTGGGCAACAGGTCGGGAGTGAACTGCACCCGGCGTACGGAGCAGTCGACCGACCGCGCGAGCGCTTTGGCCAGCATCGTCTTTCCGACGCCCGGGACGTCCTCGATCAGCAGGTGACCCTCGGCGAGCATCACGGTGATGCACAGCTTGACGATCTCGCGCTTGCCTTCGATGACGCTCTCTACGGCGCGCCGGATCCGCGTCGTGCTGTCAGCGAGCTGGGCCAGGTCCACGCGGTTGGCTCGGGGGTTCGTCGTCTCACCGACGGTCAAGGAGGCCTCCTAGGCCGCGAGTCCACCGAACCTGCCGCGGTTGCGGTGGCCCGTTCACGCGGGAATTCTCTCAGGTAAGTCTTTCGACCAGTTTGCGATCAGACAACGATTTTGCACAGCCTGCACGATCTGCACTACTCCGCCGACTACCTGACGATCCTCCGCTGCACGGGGTTCCCACGCTGAGATGGCGAAATTCGTCACGACCGACTCGTTGCGAGGACCAGCGCGGTCACAGCGGCCGCCAGCCCCAGGAAGACAAGGCCGACCGAAGGTACGGCCGGCCGGTCTGCCGCCACAGCTACCGCGGCCGCAGCCAGCACGCCCAGGACCGGGACCAGCGACCGGCAGCCGAGGGGGTCCAGCCCGATCAGCTCGGGGCGAGGTGTCCGGGCTTGTCGCTCCACCCGGTCCAGCCCGGCGACCAGGCCGACGACGAGCGCCGAGGCCCCGACCAGATGCCAGGCGGTGACCCGGTCACTGCTCACGGCGGCCGCAAAAAGGACGGTCGCCGTGACGGTCAACGCGGCAACCGAGGCGAGCCAGCGCCATCCGCTCACGACGGCTCCGAGGACCGCTACGGCACTGGCGGCTCCGATGGTGAGCACCGGTCGCTCACCGGAGAAGAGGCTCAGCGAGCATGCCGCTAGCCCGGCCGCCGCGGTCGCGACCGTCGTCATGACCCGGCGGAACATCATGCGCGCACCTCCGGGCGCAGGGACCGCATCGCGTGCAGCAGACCGCCACTGAGGTCGTCCGAGCCGTCCCAGCCGAGCAGGGGTACGCCGAGGCTCGCGAGCTCGGACCGCACTGCCTCGCGCTGCATCCGCCAGACCCGCAGGGCCAGCTGGCCGAGCTGCGAGCGTCGGGGGACCTCTGGCTCGGTGGTCAGCACGTCGACGACGACGACCCGCAAGCCGCGTGCACGCAGGTCCCGCACGGCCCCCAGGGCCCGCCCGTCCAGCAGCGGGGACACGACGCAGACAAAGGCCCCCGTGGGCAGTGCGGCCGGGGGAACCCGGTCGATGCCGCCGCCAACCACGCTGTCGTCCAGGCGCACCTGCATCACCGACTCAGCGACCCGGTGCAGCTGCCGGGCACCCCCGGCCGGCACCAGCCACCGCAGTGAACCGCCAAGCGACACGATGCCCACCCGGTCGTGTGCGGCGAGGTAGGTCTGCGCCAGGCCCGTCGCCGCGCGCACCGTGAGGTCCAGCGTCGAGCGACCCTCCGCACCGGCGTCCACGCCCACGTCGAGGACGACGACGAGTGCGAACGAGCGCTCCGCGGCGTACTGCCGGACGAACAGCTTCTGGTGGCGCGCGGACGTCCGCCAGTCGATGTCACGACGGCGGTCGCCGTCGGCGTACGGACGCACTCCGGCGAACTCCACTCCCGTCCCGACCGACCGACTCGGGTGCTCGCCGAACCGCGCCGGCAACTCGCGCGGTGCGACGGCTCGGGCAACCGCGGCCCCGCCCGGATACACCACGATGTCCTCGACCGGGACGTCGAGGGTGGCGGCATAGAGCCCGTGCGCAGCCGTGAGCCGGACGTGCACCGGGCCGGCGCGGTAGCGCCCCCATCGGTGCGGCACCACGAGCCATCGAGCGGTGGTCACCGAGCCGTTGCGGTCGTGCTGCTCGAGCCGGCCCTCGGTGTGGGCGGGCAGCCGCGCCACGGCCTCGACCCGGTTGATGCCGGGCGCGTGCACCTCGAGGGACAGAGCGAGTTCGTCGTCCTCGACGCAGCGCACGGGCGCAAGCACACATGCGAGCTGCACCGACCGCGGCAGCATGCTGCGCGGCGACATGGTCAGCAGGACCAGCGGCGCGACCGCGACGACCGCGAGCTCGCCCCGCGCGGAGACGATCGCGGCCAGCACTGCGGTCGCGGCGATCGTCGCGAGCCGCCGCAGTCTCGGTGTCGGCCGGAACTCCACCGGATAGTTGGTCATCGCCGGTCCGCTATCGGGGCACTGCGACGCTGGCCAGGAGCTCGCCGACGACGTCGTCGCCGGTCACCCGACGCACCCACAGCTCGGGTCGCAAGCTGAGCCGATGGGCCAGCGCCGGCACCGCAACCTCTTTCACGTCCTCGGGCGTGACGTAGTCACGTCCTTCGAGCATCGCCTGCCCGCGTGCCAGGGCGACGATCGCGAGCCCGCCCCGTGGGCTCGACCCGACAGTGACCTGTGGATGGCTGCGGGTCGCCTCGACCAGGGCGACGACGTAGCGCAGCAGCACCGGCTCCACCTCGATCTGCTCCAGGCTATTCCTCATGGCCAGGACGGTGTCCGCATCCACCACGGCCGAGACCTTCGGTGTCTCCGACCCCCGCTGGAGCCGGCGGGCCAGCAGCTCGTGCTCCTCGGCAGTGGCCAGGTAGCCGAGGCGGACCCGCAGCAGGAATCGGTCCAGTTGGGCCTCAGGCAGTGCATAGGTCCCCTCGTATTCGATCGGGTTGTCGGTCGCCAGCACAACGAAGGGCTGGGGGAGGGGGCGCGTCTCGCCATCGCTGGAGACCTGCTCCTCAGCCATCGCCTCCAGCAGCGCCGCCTGCGTCTTCGGCGGTGTCCGGTTGATCTCGTCGGCCAGCAGCAACTGGGTGAACACGGGCCCGGGCCGGAAGTCGAACTGCCCTGAGCTCTGGTCGAACACCGAGAGTCCGGTGAGGTCCGACGGCAGCAGGTCGGGGGTGAACTGCACCCGCGAGAAGGTCAGGCCGAGCGCTTCGGAGAAGCACCGCGCCATCAGGGTCTTGCCGAGGCCCGGCACATCCTCGATCAGGACGTGGCCGCGACCGAGGATGCCGAGCAGGATCAGCTCGAGCGGTCGCCGGCGCCCGACGACCACCGTCTCGATCTCGTCGAGCACCTCGCGGCACAGGCGAGCCGTCTGCTGGGTCGTCCGGGCCGCGGTCACAGTGCCTCTTCCGTCACAGGGCCTCCAGCCGGTCGACGACGGTGGTCAGGTCATGCGGGAGCAGGCCCGGCGGTCGGCTGTGTCCCGACGCCGGGCGCGTCGGGTCGAGCCAGTGCCAGACGTCCTCGCCCAGCAGCGCTCGGGCCGTGTCCGGCGACCGATGTACGTCGACGCCGTGCCGTTCGGTCAGTCGGCTGGTCATCAGCCCCTGGAGCAGCGGTCGAGTGACCACGTCGAAGTGACGGGGCGAGACCCGTGCCCACGAGAGCTGTTCGGTTACCTGCCGGTAGGTGCGGTAGGGCGCGTTCACGACCGGCACCGGCCGCCGGGCGCGACTGTCCGGCGCGGGCGCTCGCGGAACACGCAGCGCCGCGGTCAGCACGCCGACGGCGGCGATCGCGGTCAGCGCGACCAGCAGGCCGCCGACTCCGACCAGGGAGTAGCTGACGACGAGCACGGCGGCAATGACCGTCGCCATCGTCCGCACGAGGGTGGCAGCAGAGACCGTCCGGCGTCGGGCCGTAGGCCCGCTGGGATCAAACACGGGCCATCGCCAGCTCGGCCGATACACGTGCCAAGGCGACCCCGGCGGCGCCGCGCGTCGCGGGGGCCAGCTGATGCCGGCTGAACCGTGCCTCGCGGAACAACTCGGTCAGCTCCAGGGCAGCGCCCCGCGAGACCAACCCCGCTGACACCGCCCGGTCGAGCAGCTCGGTCGGCGTGTCCGACGCGCGGTGACCGGGCGCGGGGCTCAGCCGCGCGGCCATCTCCAGGTAGGCAGCGATGATTGCGGCGCGGGTGTCGTCGTAGCGCTCCATCGCCTGTTCCGCCGCGACGACCGCGTCGGCCAGCAGCTCCGCGTCGGAGGCGCCGTCGGACTCGTCCGCCGTCGCGATGACCGAGCCCTGGCGGTAGCGGACGGCAACGGTGACCGCGAGGGCGAGCACCACGACCATGCCCAGCAGCATCGGGAGCAGCCCCTCGGGCGAACCGACGGCCCCCGGGCCGCCGGGGGAGTCGGCACCGGTGACGCCGGGGTCGGGGACCCGATCCAGCACGAGGCGGATGACCAGGTAGCAGGCCAGGACGGTGGCCGCGACGGCAGCAGCGGCAAAGAGCCAGCCCAGCCAGGGCACCGGTCGCCCCTCGGTCTGCGCGGGAGGATTGGGGCGGCGCGGCCGAAGCGTGCGCCACAGCTGGATGAGCCGGCGGACCGCGACCAGGACGAGCCCGGCGGCGAGCCCACCCGGCACGACCTGCACCCACGCGACGTCGGGCACCCGTGTCAACCGGTCCCAATCGAGCCCGCGCCGACCGGAAAGGGACACGGCGGCGATCCCGAGCAGGCTGACCACGGCCACCGCCCGGGCTGCGCGAGCAGGCGTCGTCGGCCCTGCACCCTCGGTGCCCACCCGCTCATCAAAGCAGCGCCGGCCGAGCGCACCGAGAGCGAACCGGCAGCCGTAGCCAGGTCGTAACCCGACGGGGGGAGCGGACCGCTCAAGCCAGCTCAAGACATGGCGCAGATCTGCCGAACATTGGTTGACGGTGGAGTGAAGTGGAGTACAGTGGCGCGCGGTGGGGGATCACCCCCCGATTCCGGCCGGAGGGGGTGGGACATGTGGCAGCTGAGGGAGCACCCGCGCTGTTTCTGGGCACTCACCACCCGCGCCTGGACGAGAAGGGCCGGCTGTTCCTCCCGGCCAAGTTCCGCGAGGACCTGGCTGGTGGGCTCGTGATCACCCGTGGGCAGGAGCACTGCCTCTATGTCTTCCCGGTGGTGGAGTTCACCCGCCTCTACGACCTGATGCGCCAAGCACCCGTCACCAGCAAGGCGGCCCGCGACTACCAGCGGGTGTTCCTCTCCGGCGCCTCGAACGAGACGCCGGACAAGCAGGGCCGGGTCACCGTCCCGCCGCACCTGCGCGACTACGCCGGCCTGACCCGCGAGTGCGTCGTCATCGGCGCCGGACCGCGACTCGAGGTCTGGGATGCCCAGACCTGGGACACCTACCTCGCCGACCGCGAGGGTGCGTTCGCCGATCTGTCGGAGGAGGTGCTGCCTGGATTGATCTGACTGATCTGAGCGACCTCCGTACGACGAGGTCTCCACCCGCTCCGCGTGCGTTCTGACGTCCCTTCCCCGGCGCCAGAGCGGGCAGCGGTTGGAGACCTGGACGTACGGGCCAGCAGAGGCAGCACGGCAGCACGTCCAGCACCGGAAACCGCGAGTCCGGTGGCGGCCGCACGGCAGTAGTCGAGAAGGGTCGAGATGAACGAGGGCTCCAGCAGCGACGCTGCACCAGCCAAGCCCGGCGGTCACACGCCGGTGCTGCTCGAGCGATGCGTCTCGCTGCTCGCCCCCGCCCTCGATGCGCCGGGAGCCGTCGTGGTGGACGCGACCGTGGGGCTGGGCGGGCACAGCGCCGCGCTCCTCGAACGGTTTGCCGGGGTGCGCCTGGTCGGGCTGGACCGCGACCCGCAGGCCCTGGCTGCCGCCACCGAGCGGCTGCGACCGTTCGCCGGGCGCGCGACCCTCGTGCACGCGGTGTACGACGGGATTGCGGCGGTGCTCGCCGACCTCGGGGTGGGCCGCGTCCAGGGCGTGCTGTTCGACCTCGGGGTGTCCTCGATGCAGCTCGACGACCGTGACCGCGGATTCGCCTACGCGCAGGACGCGCCGCTGGACATGCGGATGGACCAGACGCAAGGAATCACCGCCGCCGACGTGCTCAACACCTACTCCGGCAAGGACCTCGCCCGGGTGCTACGGGATTACGGCGAGGAGCGCTTCGCCGGCCGCGTCGCCGACGCGATCGTGCGCGAACGGGAACGCGAGCCTTTCACCGGCACCGCGCGGCTCGCCGAGCTCGTGCGTTCCTCCATCCCGGCAGCCACCCGGCGTACGGGTGGGCATCCCGCGAAGCGGACCTTTCAGGCGCTGCGGATCGAGGTCAACGCCGAGCTGGCCGCGTTAGAACGGGCGCTGCCGGCAGCCGTCGCCGCCGTCGACGTTGGCGGCCGCATCGCCGTGCTGTCCTACCAGTCGCTGGAGGACCGGCTGGTGAAGCGTGTCTTCGCCGCCGGTGCCACGAGCAGCGCGCCACGCGGGCTGCCAGTGGTCCTGCCCGAGCATGAGCCGACCCTGCGCCTGCTCACCCGAGGTGCCGAGGCGCCCAGCGCCGAGGAGATCGCAGCCAACCCCCGGGCGTCCTCGGCCCGGCTGCGCGCAGCTGAGCGGTTGCGGGACGCAGCATGAGCTTTCTCGACGCGCCGGTCACGCGAAACCACCCGTCCCACCCGTCGCACCCGGCGCGGCCGACCACGGTGCGTCCGCGGCTCACCGTCGTACCCCCGATGCGGGCGCCCGCGCCCAGGGCGCCGTTCGTGCTCCTCGTCGGTGCCCTGCTGACTGCTGGCCTCGGCGGTCTGTTGTTCCTGCACACCGCGATCGCGGAGGACTCGTTCCGGCTGCACGACCTGACCACCCGCTCGGCTCTGCTCACCGACCGGCAACAGGCCCTGGAGCAGGAGATCGCGGCCCTGGCGGCACCGCAGCGCCTGGCCTCCCGGGCCAGGGCGCTCGGCATGGTGCGCAGCGAGAACCCGGCGTTCATCCGAACCGCCGACGGGCGGATCCTGGGCAAGCCCAAGGCCGGCGTCGCGCCGCCGCCCAAGCCGAAGCCGACCTCGACGGCGGCCACGAAAACCACGTCGACCTCCAAAACCGCGTCGTCGTCGTCGTCGAAGGCGACGGGAT
>JBDUAP010000134.1:0-7375 GCA_040004585.1 Sporichthyaceae bacterium | reverse complement strand
GGTGGGGTGGGGGTTAGCCGCCTGTGGGGGAAAGGGCGTGCTGGGCAGCGGGGATCCCACCCGCGAGCAGCGGTGCGTCCTCGGGTGTAGACCGCTTGATCAGAGCGAGCGCGATCGGGCCGAGCTCGTAGTGGCGGGCCGCAGTCGTCACAAACCCGACGGCGCGGCCATCGACCTCGACCGGGTCGCCGTGCACCGGCAGCGCGGAGTCGCTCCCGTCGAGGTGCAGCTGGACAAGCCGGCGCGGCGGTCGACCGAGGTTGTGCACGCGGGCCACCGTTTCCTGGCCGCGGTAGCAGCCCTTGTCCAAGTGCACGGCAGTCGCCAGCCAGCCCACCTCGTGCGGGATGGTGCGGTGGTCGGACTCGAATCCGAGTCGCGGGCGCCCGGCGGCAACCCGCAGCGCCTCGTAGGCCCACAAGCCGGCGGGGTGCTCGACGTAGGACTCGAGCTCATGGCGAGGCAAGAAGAGGTCGCGGCCTGGCATCGGTCCGTGCCACACGCATGACAGGTGCGCCTCACTCGGCTGCACGGTCGGTTCCCAGACCACGGCGTACGACGTGCTGAGGTCCTCGACCTCGACCGTTGACCAGAACCGCATCGAGTCGAGCCAGCCGACCAACGTCCCGGCGGTCCCTGGCTCCACGTGCATCCAGGTGGCCTCGCCGTCGTCGACGAGGTAAAGCACGTGCTCGACGTGACCGTTCGGGCTCAGGATCAGGGCCTCGCTCGCCTGGCCGGGCGGCAGTGCCTCAAGGTGCTGCGAGGTGAGCGAGTGCAGCCAGGTCAACCGGTCGGCCCCCGAGATGCGCAGGACGGGGCGGTGCGAGAGGTCGACGGAGCCAGCGCCCTCGTCGAGGGTCCGCTGCTCGCGGAACGGGTCACCGTAGTGTGCGGCAACGCCCTCGTCGGGTGCGTCGGCGGGCACGGCGCCGGGGCGCGAAAGCAATGGGCTGGTCATGGCGAGCACTCCCGGCAGCGGCCATAGACCGCGAAGTGTGCGACGTCGGTGGCGAAGCCATGGTCCTCGGCCAGCCGCGTCACCAGCGGATCGGCCACCGCCACGTCGGTCTCCGTCACGGAGCCGCAATCCCGACAGACCAGGTGCAGGTGATGGGTGTCGCTGGCCGCGTGGTAGGTCGGGGGCCCATGGCCAAGGTGCGCGTGCGTGATCAGCCCGACCTCCTCGAGCAGCTCCAAGGTGCGGTAGACCGTCGAGATGTTGACCCCGCCGGCGGTCTTCTGGACCCGTGCGCAGATCTCATCAGGGGTGCCGTGACCGAGAGCGGTCACGGCCTGGAGCACCAGCTGACGCTGCGGGGTGAGCCGGTAGCCGCGCGATCGCAGTGTCGACTGCAGCCCCTGTTGGCCAAGGTGGCCACGTGTCTTCTCGCTCATGTCAGACCCGCTGCAGCTTGGCTGAGATGTGCGGCTGAAGTGGCTGGTCCATCGCGGCCATGTCGTAGGCCCAGAGGAGTTCTCCGTCGACCAGCCCGTAGAGACGGTGCCCTGCCGTGTAGTTCTTGGCGGTGTCCGTGCGCGCGACCACGTCGGTGCTCAGCTCGATCTTGGCGCCGTCAGCGGTGCCGAGATAGATCTCGACAAAGCCGGTCGGGTGCACGAGCAACACCTCGAGGGCTCCATCAGGTTGGGGTCGCCAGTAGCCGGTCTCCTGAGCCAGCGGTCGGACCTCGACACCGTCATCGTCGAGCAGCCAGGTGTGACTGATGTAGTGCAGGAACGGCTTGCCGGCAGCCTCGGTGAACGAGACCTCCTGACTGAACCGGAAATTCTCGATGGTCGGATAACCGCCGACGCCGAGGCCGCGCCAGGTGCCCAGAAGCCAGGAAACCGGGACGAGGGCGGGCGCAAGATCGGGATGCAGTTCCACGTCGACCGACGCCCTAGTCCTGGCCCTTGTAGAGGCGGTAGGCCGCAACGCCACCGAGGACGCTGACCAGGAGAAATGCCGCGACCAGGAGCACGGCGTAGACGACGTCGATCACCTCAGGAGTCTACGCCGCGCAGACGTCCTCGGCTCAGGACGAGTCGCGGGCGGGACACGCTGCGAACAGACCGACCCGAGCCTGACGAGCGTCCTCGCCCAGCTGCTCGAGCAGATCGGCGTAGCGAGTCTGCGGCCGGTAGACGCGCGCCCTCGCCAATCCACGGCTCACCAGCTCGGCCTGCAGCAACCGGCCGTCCACCCACACGTCCCACAGCTCACGACCGTATTGGTCGTGCTCGGGGTTCCCCTGGTACGCCGCCATCAACTGGGTCCCCGGCGGCAGGAGTTTGCCCAGTGCCCTGGCCGACTCTCGCCCGAAGCACTCCACGGGTTCGTTCGGCTGCACAGACTCCGGGGCGTCGATCCCGATAAGCCGGACACGCAGGAGCTTGCCTTGCCGGCGGGCCACGATGGTGTCGCCGTCGACAACCCGGTCGACAGCAGCAGGAAATGCCGCGGACGGCACCTGCGGCCATCCTTGCGTCGGGCCGGCAAACGGCTCGTGCTCGGTCCCTGACGAGCAGGCCGCCACCAGGAGGCACATCGCAGCGGCGCGACCGGACCGCGCCCTCGGCAACGTCGCAACGGTTGTGGGGACGTGGCGAGGTTCCGCGAGGGGCAGCGAGCCGAAGAAATCCACTCGTGCTTCATCGACGCTTGCAGCACACCGCTTGATCGCTCGGAACCAGCGCCGGAACTGAGAAGCGCGCACAGGCACATCCTGCCTGGAGGAGCCTGTGCGTCACTCCAGGGTGACGGCGACCTCGGCGACTTCGCCCTTGCTGGCGACGACGTTCTGGTCGACAACCTCGGCACCCGGTGCCAGCGTGCGCAGAGTCCAGGATCCGGGCGCGGCGAAGAACCGGAACTGACCAGTTGCCGAGGTCGGCACCTCGGCCGTGAACTCACCGCCACCGTCGAGCAACCGCACGTAGGCGCCGGCCACAGGCTCGTCCGCCCGCGTCACCACGCCCTGGATCATCGACTCGTCGGTTAGATCCAGGCCGTCCGTCGAGACGCCACCGGTCTTGGCGCCGCACATCAGGGCTGGTCCCCCAGCTCGATCGGCACACCGACCAACGAGCCCCACTCGGTCCACGAGCCGTCGTAGTTCTTCACGTTGGGCTGCTCGAGGATCTCGTGCAGGACGAACCACGTGTGCGACGACCGCTCGCCAATCCGGCAGTAGGCGATGGTGTCTTTCGAGAAGTCGACGCCCTTGTCCTCGTAGAGCTTCTTCAACTCGTCGTCGCTCTTGAAGGTGCCGTCGTCATTGGCGGTCTGCGACCACGGAATGTTCGCGGCGGTTGGGATGTGACCGTTGCGCTGCGCCTGCTCCTGGGGGAGATGCGCGGGCGCCGCCAGCCGGCCGGCGTACTCGTCGGGCGAGCGGACGTCGACGAGGTTCTGCTGCCCGATGGCCGTCTCGACCTCGTCGCGGAACGCGCGGATCGAGCGGTCCTGGTCCTTCGCCTTGTACGACGTGGTGGGCCGCTGCACGGCCTCGTCGACCAGCTCCCGGGAGTCCAGCTCCCACTTCTTGCGGCCGCCGTCGAGCAGCTTGGCGTCGTCGTGGCCATAGAGCTTGAAGTACCAGTAGGCGTAAGCCGCGAACCAGTTGTTGTTCCCGCCGTACAGCACGACCGTGTCGTCGTTGGCGATACCGCGTTCGGAGAGCAGCGACTCGAACTGCTCCTTGTTCACGAAGTCACGGCGGACCGGGTCCTGCAGGTCCTTCTTCCAGTCCAGCCGGACGGCGCCCTTGATGTGGTTCTTGTCGTAGGCGGCGGTGTCCTCGTCGACCTCGACGAGGACGATCTTCGGGTCGCCAAGATGGGCCTCGACCCAGGCGGCATCGACCAGGACGTTCTCGCGCGTGCTCATGCTGCTACCTCCGTGTTGGAGTGGGGAGTGCGGTCGTGGGGAGCCGTGCGGACGTTGTCGTGGTGCGTGGCGCGCCGGGCCAGCAGGTAGAACTCGCAGCCGAGGCAGATGCCGAACGCCGCGTTGAGGAACGCGGCTCCCAGAGCGGCTGCCGTGGCGCCGACGGCGAGCAGCGTGCTCCCCGCGGCAAACCCGATCAGCCCGGCGAGGGCGAAGGCCAGGCCCACACCCTGGGCGAAGCGAGGGGCCGCGTCGTGCTCGAGCTCGGTCGGCGGGCCCAGCCGGGGCCGGACCAGACGGCGGAAGATCACGCCGTACGGCGAGCGCCCGAGCGCCCCCAGGCCGAAGACGACAGCCTGCACGGCAAGCAGCCAGGCGTTGCCGGTGATCACCACCACGGCGAGGACAACAGCGGTCAGGGCAGCCGCGAAGCGCGGACCCCGGAGGTCGATGAACATGGTGGTGCTCCTGACGGAAGCGGAAACTTCAAGGGACGGTCAGGAGGGTTGACAGAGCGCGGTCGCGACACGCAACAGGTCGACGGCGCGTCGACGTGTCAGCTGGGTGCTCATGTCTCGGATCGTAGACCGGCCCGCACCGGGGGTCAGCACTGTCCACGCCCTGAGATCGCCGTCTTCATGTTGAGATGGCCCGGCCGAGTGCGGCCACCACGTCCACGGTGCGGGGCTGCCCGCTCGCGCGGCGGACCACGCGCCCGGCAGCATCGAGCACCAGCACGGTCGGAGTCCGTTTTACGTTGAGGCGGCGGACCAGGTCCAGCCGGGACTCGGCGTCGATCTCGACGTGCGCGACCCCCGCCACGTCGTCGGCGACCCCGGCCAGGACCCGCCTGGTCGCCCGGCAGGGCTGGCAGAAGGCGGTCGAGAACTGCACCAGGGTGGCGCGCTCGCCGAGGGACTCCCCGAGGTCCTCGGCCGTCAGCAGCGGACCCTCATCTACCGAGCCGGTGCGCGCGGGCGGGCGAGTCTCCCGGCCGATTCGGCGACCGGAGCGGGCGTGCCGCCAGCCCAGCAGCGACGCCGCGAGCAGCACGGCGACGACGACGGCCAGCCCTTCCATCATGTCCGCCACAACCGTCATTGCGGGGCGGTGATTCCGAGCGCGCTCACGGTCACGGACAGATCCCGGCCGGTGACTCGCACCAGGAAGCCGCTCTCTGCGGCCGTGACCCGCTCGATCTGCACCCCGGCGGGCAGGTCGGGGATGGCGTAGACGATGGCGACCCGGTCGGCAAGCAGCGCGGACAGCGCGGTGCCGAGGCTGAGACGACCCGCGACCTCGAGTGCGGTCGGCACGATGCTCAGCCGGGTACCGCGGGCCAGCACCCGAGCCCTCGCGACCACGTCGAAGTTCTGGCCAGCGGCCTGGACGGTCCGGGTGACCTGGACCTGGCCGTTGGGCGCCGGCGTGAGGTGCAGTGACGGAGACCCGACCGCCCGGGTGACCACGTCGTACGGCACCGTCCCGCTGGCGGTGATGGCGCCAATCTGCACCGGCCCCGACCCTGGCGACCGCACATCGGTCAGTTCAGCACTGATGCCGCGGGCCTCACCAGCACCGGCGTCGACACCGTCGGCCGTGACCGTCACCCGGCTGAAGTCGCGCGCGGCAAGCTGGGTCAGGAAGGGAAACCCGTGCATCCGCACGCTCGGACCGGTGAACCCCTCAGCCACCAGGCGCCGTTCCGCTTCGTTGGCGACGAGCCTCGCAGCCAGACGGTCCCCACCCACAGCCAGCACCCCGATGACGATGAGGAACACCAGCAGCTTGCGCACGGCTCAGCCCACCAGGATGCGGCCGAGGACATAGGCCACCGGAGCGACCGAGAGCAGGGGAAGCGAGCCAGCAGTCGCCAGATCGCGCCGCCTCGCGCGGCGTACGAACGTGATCGCGGCGATAGCTGTGGCCGCTGCGGCCGCCCCCACTGGCAGCGCTGGGCCGACCGGGAGATGAGTCATCGCCGCGACCAGTAGCCCGAGGAACAGACCGCCGACCGTCGCGCTCCCGGCCACGAGCGCGGTCGGGAGCGGGGCGAGGGAGGCCGCTGCCGCAACCGCCGCCGACAGCGCCGCGAGCGTGACCAGAGCAGGTCCGCCGAGGGTCTGTTCCGCTGCCACGAACAATGCGCCGAGCGTGGCGATTGCAACCAACGTCGTCGTGGCGGTGAGCGACTCGGTCAGCCGCTCACGGTGCGGCCGGCGGGCCAGCTGATGAACCTTGGCGCCGAGCATGGCCACGGCCAGGACGCCGGCCACCGGGGTGAGCGCCCGCGTGTCGTCGCGCACGAGGAGAAGCACGTCGGCGGTGGCCGCGGCGGCGCCGGCGAGGACCATGCCCCCGGTCCGCCCCGGCACGTCGAGCGCGTCGTGCCAGCCCCATACGAGCAGGCCCTGGACGACGAGAACAGCCGGCACCACGAGAGCCTCGCCGGCGTAGGCGGCCAGGGTCAGCGCGATCGCCAGCGCGACTGTCAGGGCGGCGGCGGGCATCCGCGCATCGTGTCAGACGGTGCGAGGTGATCTGCCGCGAGTCATCCGCCCGCGAACGGGGGAAGCACCTCGATCACGGCCGCCTCGCCGAGGCGATCGTCGCGCTTGGCGCGCATACCGTCGACCAGGAAGCTGCTGCGCGCGAGCACTCGGGCGAACTCTGGGCCGCGGGTTGCTGCAGACGTGTCCAGAACCTCGCCCAGCGTGCTGCCGTCGAACGGCTCCTCTTGGGTGCCGGCGGCGGCCCGTGCCGCCGCCCAGTAGCGGATCATGCCTCGCGCCATCGCCTGCCCTCGTCGCCGTTGGTCCGGTCCCCATCTTCTCGCGGACCGAACAGTCCCTGCGCGCCCGGCGCCCGACCGTGTTTACTTTGTCAGGAGCCAGGAGGGGATCCGCCTATGAGCCAGCTGTTGCTGCTCACCAACGCGATGACGCCCTCGGCGTCGGTGCTCCCAGCGCTCGGCCTGCTCTCCCACCAAGTCCGTGTCGCCCCGGCGGAGGCCTCTGCGCTGCTCGACATCGGCCCGGCCGACGTCCTGCTCGTCGACGGGCGCCGCGACCTGCCCCACGTCCGGTCGCTGTGCCGGATCATCCGCACCACCGGCGTCGACTGCCCGGTGCTGCTGGTGACGACCGAGGGCGGGCTCGCCGCCGTGACGGCGGAATGGGGCATCGACGACGTCCTGCTCGACAGCTCCGGACCGGCCGAGGTGGAGGCCCGTCTGCGCCTGGCTATCGGTCGGTTCGCCGCTGCCTCGAACGGCGAGGGCGATGTGCCCGAGGAGATCCGCCGCGGCGACGTGGCAATCGACGAGGCGACCTACACAGCGAAGGTCCACGGCCGATCGCTGGATCTGACCTTCAAGGAGTTCGAGCTGCTGAAGTTCCTCGCGCAGCACCCGGGCCGCGTGTTCACCCGCGCCCAGCTGCTGCAGGAGGTCTGGGGCTACGACTACTACGGCGGCACCCGCAC
>JBDUAP010000133.1:0-7388 GCA_040004585.1 Sporichthyaceae bacterium | reverse complement strand
AGGTGGTCGAGGAAGTCGGCCTCGAACCGGTGGATGTCGGCCACCGGGATGTCGTCGAGGTTGCCGGTCGTGCCAGCCCAGATGGACACCACCTGGTGCTCGACGGGGAACGGCGAGAACTGCTGCTGCTTGAGCAGCTCGACCAGCCGGGCGCCGCGCTCGAGCTGGCGCTTCGACGCGCGGTCGAGATCAGAACCGAACGCGGAGAACGCCTCGAGCTCGCGGAACTGCGCGAGGTCGAGACGAAGCCGGCCGGAGACGGTGCGCAGCGCGCGCATCTGGGCCGCACCGCCGACTCGCGACACGGACACACCGACGTTGATGGCCGGGCGGACACCGGAGTTGAACAGGTCGGTCTCGAGGAAGATCTGGCCGTCGGTGATCGAGATGACGTTCGTCGGGATGTAGGCCGAGATGTCGTTTCCCTTGGTCTCGATGAGCGGGAGCCCGGTCAGTGAGCCGCCGCCGAGCTCGTCGGAGAGCTTCGCGCAGCGCTCGAGCAGCCGCGAGTGCAGGTAGAAGACGTCACCGGGGTAGGCCTCGCGACCCGGCGGGCGGCGCAGCAGCAGCGACACGGCGCGATAGGCGTCGGCCTGCTTCGACAGGTCGTCGAAGACGATCAGGACGTGCTGGCCCTGGTACATCCAGTGCTGGCCGATGGCCGAGCCGGTGTAGGGGGCGATGTACTTGTAACCTGCCGCGTCCGACGCGGGGGCCGCCACGATGGCCGTGTACTCCATCGCGCCGGCATCCTCGAGGGCACTGACGATCGCCGCGACGGTGGAGCCCTTCTGACCGATCGCGACGTAGATGCACTTCACCTGCAGCTTGGGGTCACCACTGGCCCAGTTGTCGCGCTGGTTGATGATCGTGTCGATGGCCACCGCGGTCTTGCCGGTCTGCCGGTCGCCGATGATCAGCTGGCGCTGGCCGCGGCCGATGGCGGTCATGGCGTCGATCGCCTTGACGCCGGTCTGCAGGGGCTCCTTCACCGGCTGGCGCTGCACGACCGAGGGCGCCTGCGTCTCAAGAACGCGACGCTCGGTGGCCTCGATCTCCCCCTTGCCGTCCAGGGGGCGACCCAGCGGGTCGACGACCCGGCCGAGGAAGCCGTCGCCGACAGGGATCGAGAGGATCTCGCCGGTCCGGCGGACCTCCTGGCCCTCGCGGATGTGCTGGGCGTCGCCGAGGATGACGCAGCCGATCTCGCGGACGTCAAGGTTGAGCGCGATCCCGAGGACCCCGTCACCGAAGTCCAGGAGCTCATTGGTCATGGTCGAGTGCAGGCCCTCGACCCGCGCGATCCCGTCACCGGTGTCGATGACCCGGCCGACCTCGGCTTCGTCGGCCTGGTCCGGCTCGTAGCTGGCGACAAACTTCTCCAGCGCGTCGCGGATCTCCTCGGGACGGATCGTGAGCTCCGTCATCAGTGGTCCCTGCTCTCTGAAGTAGTCACTGGCTGATGTGCAATCAGTTGGCTGCTGGGGCGGTGGCTCAACCGGTCATCACCTGTCGCGCCAGAGCTAGTCGGTGGGAGACGCTGCCGTCGAAGAGTACGTCCCCGACGCGGACGGTCAGCCCGCCAATCAGGTTGGGATCGAGCTCGACATTGAGGTGCACCTCGTGGCCCAGCCGCGAGGCCAGGGCCGAACCGAGCCGGGTCATCTGCGCATCGGTGAGCGGCACGACGGTGCGCACGCGGGCGACGAGTCGTTCGCGGCGAGCCGCCGCGACCCGCGCGTATTCCTCGAGCCCACGGTCGATCGTGCGGCCCCGAGGGTGCAGGGCGAGCTCCCGGACGAGCACGCGCGTGGCGTCCTGCACGCGATCGTCCAGCAGGGCGTCGAGCAGCTCGGTCTTCCGCTCGGCGGGAAGCGAGGGATCGGTGAGCGCGCTGCGCAGTGCCGGCTCCCGGTCGAGGATGCGGCCGAACCGGAACAGCTCGTCCTCGACCTCGTCCAGG
Organism: Sporichthyaceae bacterium; assembly: GCA_040004585.1. GTDB lineage: Bacteria > Actinomycetota > Actinomycetes > JACCUZ01 > JACCUZ01 > JBDUAP01. The sequence goes on along the minus strand of JBDUAP010000133.1, from coordinate 5,425 downwards.
GCGTCGGCGTGCTCGGCGCCGGCGAACAGGGCCTGGGCGGCCATCTGGTCGGCGGCGTCGACCAGGTCGGCCGGCCTGCTCCAGGAGGCGCGGACAAGGGCTTCGACGATCTCCTTGGTCGCGTCGGACAGCGACGACTTCCTGAGTACGTCGGCTGCCAGCCGGTCCCGACGGTCTGCATGCACGGCAGGGTCGCTCAGCATGCGTCGTAGCCGGGGGTTGGCTTCGAGCAGGCCCACGATCGCGAAAAGCTCCTCGGCGACCTTGCGCTGCACCGCCGCGTCCTTCTTCGATCCGCCGGTGAGCAGCGAGTCCAGCTGTTCACGCACGACGGCGAGGGACGCCCTGCTCACCCCCTGCATCAGCGCGCTCCGTGCGGTTCGCGAGCTGACGCACCGGCCTCGAACCCCTCGAGGAACCGGTCGACGACGCGGCCCTGCATCTCGTCGTCGTCCAAAGACTCGCCGACGATGCGCTCCGCGAGCTCGGTCGCCAGACGCCCGAGGTCCGCCCGCAGCGCGGCAACGACCTGTTCCCGCTCGGCCGAGAGCTGCTCTTCACCTCGGGTACGCACCCGGTCGGCCTCTTCCTGCGCCTTGGCCCGGAGCTCGTCGATGATGGCCCGGCCCTCGGCCCTCGCCTCCTCACGGATCCGGCTCGCGTCAGCCTTGGTCTGCTCCAGCAGCTCGCGATACTCGGCCTCCGCGGCCTCCAGACGTTCCTTGGCCTCCTGGCTGTCCTTGATGGACCGGTCGATCATGTCCTGTCGCGCCGTCATGGCTTTGTTCAACGGCGGCAGCACGTACCTGTGGATCAGCCACAGCAGGATGGCGAAGGCCACCAGCTCAGCAATGAACGTGCCGTTCGGGACGAGGAAGTTGCTCTCCTCTTTCTTGGCCGCGGCAGCGATGACCAACGTGGATGCGGACATCGGCCTGTTACTTGCCGAGAACGAAGACGAAGTAGGCCATGAACCCCAGGTTGATGAAGTACATGGCCTCGACGAGGCCGACCGTCAAGAACAGGATGGGGAACAGCTGGGCCCGGGCCTCGGGCTGACGGGCGACGCCGGCGATGGTCTGCGCGCCGGCCAGGCCGTCGCCGACGGCCGCGCCGATGGCGCCACCGCCCAGGGCGAGGCCACCGCCTACCAGTGCGCCCGCGGTCTTGATCGCGGATACGAGCTCGGGATCTGCTGCCACTGTGACTCCTCGGTTCGGGGCTCCGGATCGGAAGGAGCCTCGGGTCTGCGGTTGGTGTGAAGTACCCGGTTGACGGGATCGAACGCTCGGCTGTGCAAGTCTCGTCCGGACGCGCTCATCAAGCGCTGGCGGGGTCGGTCAGTGCTCCTCCTCACCGAGCGCGAACCCGAAGTACAGGATCGTCAGCAGCGCGAAGATGAACGCCTGGATCACGCCGATGATCGCGTCGAATCCCTTCCAGAGGCCGTTGGGCAGCCACAGGAGCCAGGACGGGATCAGGCCGATGATGGCGATCATGATCCCGCCGGCGAAGATGTTGCCGAAGAGTCGGAGGGCCAGCGTGAACGGCTTGACGATCTCCTCGAGCACGGTCAGCGGGATGAGCGCCGGGTATGGCTGGGCGTAGTGCTTGAGATAGGCGCCCAGACCGCGCTGCTTTATGTGCGCAACGTGCACCCAGATCACGACGAGCAGCGCCAGCGCCAGGGTCATGTTGATGTCGGCAGACGGTGACACGAGGTAGTGCTCTGTCGGGATGAGCTCGAGCCAGTTGGCGAACAGGATGAAGAAGAACAAGGTCACCGCAAGGGGTACGACGAAAGGAGCCACCGGACCCATCGCGGACTCGACCTGCTTCTGCACCGCCCCGACAATGGTCTCCCAGGCCAGCTGGAGCTTGCTGGGACGACCACTGGTCGCGCGCCTGGCCATGTAAAACCCGAGCCCGAAGACGAGCACGCCGGCAAGAACGCTCGACCACACCGTGTCCACGTTGAAGGTCATGCCCAAAAAGGTGGCCGTGCGGTGGTGGCCGACCTCGATGTCTCCGGCGGCCAGGACGACGCCTGCGCCGATCATGCCCGCCGCACCTCTCGGATCAGCCCGCCGAACACCGTGCTCATAATCAGCAGCTGGAAAGCTGCGAGCCCGACGAATACGACCCAACCGTGGGGTTGGTAGATGAGGGCGATGGCGAATGCGATCGCGGAGACCACGACGAGCCGGCGGAGCATGCTCATGGTCAGGGCCTTGCGGTTGGGCTCGCCGCTGGCGACAGACGTCGCCAGGGACCGCTGCACCAGATGGCTGTTGACGACACCGAGCGCGAGGCCGACGCAAACCAGAACTCCCGCGTCGAAGAGGCCGACAACAGTCAGCGCGATCAGGCTCACAAGCCCCCCGACGGCGGCGATGATCAAGGCGTAGTTGTACTTGCGCGCGGCCTCCTTGAGGGCGTCGCGGCTGTCGGTGGAGGTGTCGCCGCTCACCGGAAGAACCTCCTGATGATCGAGCGTGTCGCCAGGAGCGCGGCCAACGTTCCGAGAACGAGCCCCAGGAAGACGAACACGTGGGGCGCTCCGGTCTGGTCATCGACGAGCAGGCCGAGACCGGCTCCACCGACGACGAGCGCGGCGCTCAGGGTGGCGATCCCGGTCAGCGCCCCGAACATCGCCATGGCGCTGCGGTCTGATGAGTTGTCGGAGACAGCGACCACCTCGGCATGGTCAGAAAAAATCGGCACGGGCCGGTCAACGACTGTGTCGAGCCGGTGGTGAGCGGTCATCGTCTCGGCCTCGTCCGTAGGTCGCGGATGGGTCGGTCAGGTGGCGTGCGGCATGCTGTGCGGCGTCAGCTTGCCGTTGGAAAAACCTAGCACCAGGCCGATCCCCGCCTGACCTCGGGCTGGCGCGCGAGACCGCCACCTCCGGTCATCGTCACTGGTGATGCGTCGGACCGGGTGCCGGTCACTGCCGCCGGCTCTCTCCGAGCCTCGGGATGTTCACGGTGGCGACACTCGCGGCCGCGACGACCGCGGCCACGCTGATGAGCAGGGTGCGGCGGTCCAGGAACGCGACTGCGGTGGCGCCGAATGCGATGACTGCCGACCAGAGGTACATGATCAGGACCGCCCGGCCGTGCGAGTGGCCGATCTCCAGCAACCGATGGTGCAGGTGCTCCTTGTCCGGTGAGAAGGGTGAACGTCCGGCCCGGGTCCGGCGCACGACGGCGAGGAGCAGATCGGCGAACGGCACGACCAGGACCAGGATCGGCAGCACGAGCGGCAGGATCGCCGGTGCGATGTCCACGGTGACCCGGTTCGGGTCCACGCTGCCCGTCAGGGTGATGGTCGACGTGGCCAGCAGGAGCCCGATGAGCATGGAGCCCGAGTCGCCCATGAACACGCGGGCCGGGCTGAAGTTGTGCGGCAGGAAGCCCAGACAGACCCCGACCAGCGCCGCTGTGACCAGGGTCGAGGCGGTGGCACGCTGCAGGTCCTGATCGACGGCGAGCAGGTAGGAAAACGCGAAGAAGGCAGCCGCGGCGATCGCGACGATCCCGGCTGCGAGCCCGTCCAGCCCGTCCACGAAGTTCACCGCGTTGATCGTCACCACCACCACGAGGATCGTGAGCACCCCGCCCTCGGCCGGCCCGAGCACGAGCGCGCCGGGCTGGCCGGTGTCCTCGAAGCCGAGCAGCGTCGACCCGATCGGCAGGTAGAGCATCTGCACGCCCTGCAGCACCATCACACCGGCAGCGAGCACCTGACCGGCCAGCTTGGTGACGGCGTCGAGCCCCCACTTGTCGTCGGCGACACCGAGCAGGCAGACGAGTGCCGCGCCGGAGAGCAGGGCGACCCCGTCGCGCGAGTTGTCGAACACCTGCCCCAGGAACGGCAGCCGGCTTGCCACGAGGAGGGCGGCGGCGAATCCGGTGAACATGGCGATGCCACCCAGTCGCGGCGTCGGGATGGCATGGACGTCGCGGTCGCGGACCTCGGTCATCGCCCCCCACCGCACCGCGAGCCGCCGCGCCACCGGAGTCATCAGATACGTGACCGCCGCGGCCACGAACAGGATGAGGAGGTACGCGCGCACGCGACCGGCCTACGCTGCCGGACGCGGGTACGCCGGGTGGCGGCCGACCAGGGTGGTCACTGCGTCAGCGACCTCGGTTGCGGCGGAGCCGTCCGCGTCGCGCACCGCTCGCCCGATGAGCGTGGCGACCTCTTTCATGTCGCCGACGGTCATTCCCTGCGTCGTGACCGCGGGCGTTCCCACCCGGATGCCGGAGGCGGTCATCGGCGGTTCGGGGTCGTAAGGGATGGCGTTCTTGTTTAGGGTGATCCGCGCGGCGTCGCAGCGTGTCTCGGCCTGCGTCCCGGTGACGTCGAGATCGCGCAGGTCCAGCAACGCGAGATGGGTGTCGGTGCCGCCCGAGACAGGTCGCATCCCCTCGGCGGCCAGCGCTTCGCAGAGCGCCTGGCTGTTGGCGATGACCTGACGGGCATAGACCTGGTACGACGGGTTGAGGCACTCCTTGAGCGCGACCGCCTTGGCGGCGACTGCGTGCATGAGCGGGCCACCCTGGGCGAACGGGAAGACGGCCCGGTCGATGCGCTGCGCCAGCTCGGGTTTGCACACGATCATCCCGCCACGCGGCCCACGAAGCACCTTGTGCGTGGTGAACGTGACGACGTCGGCGTAGGGGACCGGCGAGGGGATCGCCTTCCCGGCGACCAGGCCGATGAAGTGCGCTGCGTCCACCATCAGCCAGGCACCGATCTCGTCGGCGATCTCCCGGAAGCGGGCGAAGTCGATCAGCCGTGGGTAGGCGGTCGCACCCGCGATGATCATCTTCGGCCGGTGCTCCAGGGCGAGGTCGCGCACCTCGTCGTAGTCGATCAGCTCGGTGTCCTTGCGCACGGTGTAGGAGACCGGCTCGAACCATTTCCCGGAGAAGCTCACCTTCGAGCCATGAGTCAGGTGCCCGCCGTGCGGGAGCGACATGGCCAGCACCTTGTCGCCGGGCTGCAGCAGCGCCGCGTAGGCCGCGAGATTGGCATTCGCGCCCGAGTGCGGCTGGAGGTTGACGTGCAGGTTCGTCCCGGGCGCCGCGAACAGCTCCCTGGCCCGGGCGATGCCGATCTCCTCGGCCCGGTCCACCTCCTCGCAGCCGCCGTAGTAGCGCCGGCCGGGGTAGCCTTCGGCGTACTTGTTGGACAGCGTCGAGCCGAGCGCGGCGAGCACCGCCGGCGAGGTGAAGTTCTCGCTCGCGATCAGCTGGAGCCCGCCACGCAGGCGGCCGAGCTCGCCCAACACCACGTCCGCGATCTCGGCGTCCTGCTCCTGCAGCGCGGCGAAGTCCGGGCCCCAGAACGGGACGTCGGTGACGCTCATGGCGGGGCTCCTGCGGCATCAGGCGGCGAGGCGCTCACTCTACGG
>JBDUAP010000132.1:0-7436 GCA_040004585.1 Sporichthyaceae bacterium | reverse complement strand
GGTTCGGCCACCCACCGCTTCGGACGTCCGGGCCGTCGTGGACCGGGGCACCGGTCTGCGAGCCGCACTGCAACCCATCGTCGACCTGCAGGTCGCCGAGATCGCGCGCGACGAGGCGCTCACCCGGTTCGACGGCTCGTCGGCGCCGCCGGACCTGTGGTTCGCCGTCGCGCACGCCTCGGGTCAGGGGCCTCCGCTGGAGGCGCTCGCCCTGCGATGCGCGTTCGCCCGCCGGGGCGTCATACCGGACGGGCTGTTCCTCGCGGTGAACGTGAGCCCCCACTTGCTGGAGTCAGCTCCGGTGCAGGAGGCGTTCGACGAAGCGGCACCACTCGAGGGGGTCGTGGTCGAGCTCACCGAGCACGTCAACCCAGGCGAACGCGAGCCCCTGCTCCGCGCCTTTCTCGGGCTGCGAGCCCGAGGGGCGCGGATCGCCCTGGACGACATGGGGACCGGTTACTCGGGCCTGCGCCAGCTCGCGACGCTGCGGCCCGACGTGGTGAAGCTCGATCGGTCCTTCACCGACCACTGCGACTCCGACACGGTGAAGGCCGCCGTCGTGGAGTCGTTGTGCAGCATCGCGGACCGGCTGCAGGCGACGGTGGTCGCGGAGGGGGTGGAACGTGTGAAGGAGCTGGACTGGCTGCAGCGGTCCGGCGTGGCTTTCGGCCGGGGCTGGCTGCTGGGCCGACCCGATCACGCCCTCCAGTCGCTGGCGCCAGGAACGGCAGCCCGGTTGCGGTCTCGCGCGGAGCTGTCCACCACGGCCAACCGCGCGACCGCAGGCTCCATCATGCGCTGGGCTCCCGGTGTAGCCGGAGAGGAGGTCTCCGCTCCGGCGCCCGCATGGTCCCGGGCTCAGGAGGGTGCCGCGGTGGCCCAGGTGCACGTCGTACTGGACGCCTGGCGGCGGCCGCAGGGCCTGGTGATGTGGGGGGCGAACGGCCCGGCCGGCGACGAGTTTCCCATCACGCTGCGCACGTCACTGGAGACGCCGCTCACCCATCTGGCCCGGCAGATCTCGGCGCGTCCGCGGCCGTCCCGCTACGACCCGGTCGTCTGCACCGGCACGGACGGGACCTACCTGGGTGTGGTCGACGTGGAGGCGCTGCTGCGCGTGCTCGCCGACCAGGTGGACAGCTTGAGCCGCGTGCCCGTGCCGACGACCTAGGTGCCCGCCGACCGGCAGAGACGACCCCGCAGCTCGGCAACGTAGTCGTCCGGAGCGCCCGCGGTCTCTGCCGCCTCGGCCAGGATGCCGAGGTAGCGGCAGGACGGCAGCCCGCCCTCGTAGTCGTCCAGGGTGTAGAGCCAGGCGAGCTCCGGGCCGGTGAGGGTTTCGACGCGCAGCCGGACCTTGCGGTAGAGCCCGATGTCGGCGCCCTCCCACTCGTCGAGGTGGCGCTCGTCGGGAGCGGTCAGGTCGTAGAGCATCACGAACACCTGGGCGACCGGGTCGTCGTCCTCGACCAAGGTCGCCAGCGCGCCCTCCCAGCCCTTGTTCTCGCCACCGAAAGTCAGCCGCCAGCCCAACAGCCACCCGGTTCCCCGCTGGGGGGAGTGCGGCGCGCGGGCCAACATCTGGCGCGGGTCCATGTTGCTGCCGTACGCGGCATAGAGCGCCATGGCTCGCAGCGTATGGGTGGTGGGGAACAATGGCCCGCGTGACGCGCGTAGCGATTGTCGGCGGCGGACCGGGCGGCTACGAGGCGGCACTCGTCGCGGCCCAGCTCGGCGGCGAGGTCGTGCTGGTCGACCGGGACGGGCTCGGCGGGTCAGCCGTGCTCACCGACTGTGTGCCGTCCAAGACGCTGATCGCGACGGCCGAGGTGATGACGATCGCGGCGCAGTCCCGGGAGCTCGGTGTTGTCATCGGCGACGGAACCGAGCCGGACGGCGTGGTGGGGGTCGACCTGGCCAAGGTCAACGACCGGGTGAAGAAGCTCGCGCAGGCGCAGTCGACCGACATCGGGCAGCGCCTCGAACGCGAGGGTGTGTCCGTGGTCCGAGGCGCCGGCCGCCTGGACGGCCCGCAGCGGGTGGTGGCCGACCTCGCCGGCGGCGGCACTGAGACGTTCGAGGCCGATGCGGTGCTCGTCTCAACCGGTGCCCACCCGCGCGTCCTGCCCGGAGCCGAGCCCGACGGCGAGCGGATCCTCACCTGGACCCAGCTCTACGAGCTGGACAGCCTGCCCGAGCGGTTGGTCGTGGTCGGGTCAGGTGTCACCGGCGCGGAGTTCGCCTCGGCATACGACGCGCTGGGTGCCGACGTCGTGCTGGTCTCCTCCCGCGACCGCGTGCTGCCCGGTGAAGACGCCGATGCCGCATCGGTATTGGAGGGTGTGTTCACCCGGCGCGGGATGACCGTGCTCGGGAAGTCGCGAGCCACGTCGGTGAAGCGGGTCGGTGACGGCGTCGTGGTGGCGCTCGAGGACGGCCGGACCGTCGAGGGGAGCCACTGCCTGATGGCGGTCGGCTCAGTGCCCAACACCGCTGGTCTCGGTCTCGAGGAGGCAGGTGTCGCACTCGGCAAAGGCGGCTTCCTCACGGTCGACAAGGTGTCCCGGACGTCGGCGCGCGGTGTCTATGCAGCAGGTGACTGCACCGGCGTCCTCATGCTTGCGTCGGTCGCGGCGATGCAGGGTCGGATCGCGATGTGGCACGCCCTGGGCGACGCCGTCGCGCCGCTAGACCTCGTGACGGTGTCGTCGAACGTGTTCACCGAACCCGAGATCGCCACCGTCGGCTGGTCGCAGGCCGCGGTCGAGTCAGGTCGGATCGATGCGCGCACCATCAAGCTGCCCTTGGCGACGAACGCTCGCGCGAAGATGCAGGGAATGAAGGATGGCTTCGTCAAGCTGTTCTGCCGCCCGGGCACCGGGATCGTGGTCGGTGGTGTGGTTGTCGCGCCACGGGCAAGTGAGCTGATCTTCCCGGTGACCATCGCCGTTCAGGAGTCGTTGACGGTCGACCAGCTGGCGCACACGTTCACGGTCTACCCCTCGCTCACCGGCAGCATCGCCGAGGCCGCGCGCCAGCTGCACCTGCGCGACTAGGCCGGCTCAGAAGCCGCCGAAGTCGCCGCCACCGCCGAAGTCGCCGCCACCGCCGAAGTCGCCGCCGGCCATGTCACCGCCGCCGTCCCCATAGCCACCGCCGTCGCCGCCGTCCCCGTTGCCACCATCGCCACCATCGCCGTAGTCGCCGCCGTCGCCGGAGGTGTCCTGACCGTCCTGGTAGCCGTCGGAGTAGGAGCCGTCGCCACCGCCAAAACCGCCGGAGAGCAGCGAGCCGAGGAACAGCCCGGGCAGCAGACCCGACATCGCGAACGGCGAGAAGTAGCCCTGCGCGTAGGGGCCGTAGCCGCGGCCACCCTGCCAGTACGGCTCCCGGCCCGCGCCCACCGGAACCTTGCGCACGTCGGGCTCAGCTCCGGCGCGGACCCGCTCGGCGTCGGCGGCGCAGGCGGGCACCGAACGCGGCACGCCGCCGGGCGGTGCCCAGTCGACGTTCTCGCTGGACGGGCCGTGCTGCGGATTGAAGAAGCACGGTGGCAGCCGGGCCGGGACGGGCTTGCCGGCCAGCCGGGCCTGCACCGAGGCCACCGCGTAGCGACCGTCCTCGAGGATGCCGGTGACCCCCCGGATGTCGTCCGGGCGCTGCACTCGGTCGATGGCAGCCTTGGCGGAGTCGTAGGAGTCCAGGGCCCGCCGGTAGTCCTGCCGGGTCGCCTCGTCGAGCTCCCGGCCGCTGGTCTCGTTGCCCAGCAGAGTCACGTCCTCGCCGAAGCGGGTGACATCCTCCTCAGCGACCTGCCGGACCGCCGCCAGCGATTCGGCGTCGGCAAGCTCGTGTTGACGCCTCTTCTGCCGGGACTGCATGAGCAGGGCGAAGCCGATGCCCACAGCTACGAGGAGCAGCACGATCTCCACAGCGACCTCCGCCGATGTCGGGTCTTTGTTGCGCAACGTACGGCGTGGCCTACCCGTGCCAGCGACCGCTACGCGCTGCCGGCGCAGGCCTATTCGCTCGGAGCGTCCGTGATCTCGCAGATGACCGCGCCGCTGGTCACGGTGGCCCCCACAACGGCGGACAGACCGCTGATCACCCCGGCCTTGTGCGCGCCGAGCGGCTGCTCCATCTTCATGGCCTCCAGCACCACCACCGGGTCGCCGGCCTCGACCTGCTGCCCGTCCTCGGCGACCACCTTGACGATGGTCCCTTGCATCGGGCTGGTCAGGGCATCGCCGCTGGCCGCGGCACCGGCCTTGCCCTTGGTCGCACGGCGGCTGGGGCGCTTGGCCGCCTGCGCGCCGCCTCCCGCACCGAACCCCGCGGGCAGCACCACCTCGAGGCGGCGGCCACCGACCTCGACTACGACCCGCTCCCGCTCGGCGGGGCCACCGTCGGCGTCGGCCTGCTCCCCGGCGTACGGGGGGATCGTGTTCTCGAACTCGGTCTCGATCCACCGGGTGTGCACCGAGAACGGCTCGGACGTGAACGCCGGGTCCTCGACCACCGCGCGGTGGAACGGGATCACCGTGGGCATGCCGGTCACCTCGAACTCCGCGAGGGCGCGGCGTGACCGCTCCAGCACCTGCGCGCGGGTCGAGCCGGTCACGATGAGCTTGGCCAGCAGGGAGTCGAAGGCGCCACCGATGACGCTGCCTGCCTCCACGCCGGAGTCCAGCCGCACGCCGGGTCCGCTGGGCGGGCGCCACCCGGTGACGGCGCCGGGGGCGGGCAGGAAGTTGCGGCCGGGGTCCTCGCCGTTGATCCGGAACTCGATCGAGTGCCCCCGTGGCGGCGGGTCGTCGTAACCGAGTTCCTCGCCGTCGGCGATCCGAAACATCTCGCGGACCAGGTCGATGCCGGTGACTTCTTCGGTGACCGGGTGCTCGACCTGGAGCCGGGTGTTGACCTCGAGGAACGAGATCGTGCCGTCCTGCCCGACGAGGAACTCGCAGGTGCCCGCTCCGACATAGCCGGCCTCGGCGAGGATCGCCTTGGAGGCGCGGTAGAGCTCGGCGTTCTGTGCGTCGGTGAGGAACGGCGCCGGGGCTTCCTCGACCAGCTTCTGGTGGCGGCGCTGCAGCGAGCAGTCGCGGGTGGACACGACGACGACGTTGCCGTGGGAGTCGGCCAGGCACTGCGTCTCGACATGTCGCGGCTGATCGAGGTACTTCTCGACGAAGCACTCGCCCCGACCGAACGCCGCCACGGCCTCCCGGACCGCGGAGTCGAACAGCTCGGGAATCTCCTCGATGGTACGAGCGACCTTCAGGCCACGGCCGCCGCCGCCGTACGCCGCCTTGATCGCAACGGGGACGCCGTGCTCCTTGGCGAAGGCCACCACCTCGTCGGCGTCCTTGACCGGTTCCTTGGTGCCCGAGACGAGTGGTGCACCGGAGCGCTCGGCGATGTGGCGGGCCTGCACCTTGTCCCCGAGCGCGTCGATGGCGCTCGGCGGTGGCCCGATCCAGGTCAGCCCGGCGTCGATGACGGCCTGGGCGAAGCCGGCGTTCTCGGCCAGGAAGCCGTAGCCGGGGTGCACGGCGTCGGCCCCGGACTGCTTGGCGACGTCGAGCAGCTTGTCGATAACGAGGTAGGAGTCGGCGGGGGTGCTGCCGCCCAGGGTGAAGGCCTCATCGGCCACCTGCACGTGCAGGGCGTCGCGGTCGGGCTCCGCGTAGACCGCAACGCTGGCGATTCCGGCGTCCCGGCAGGCCCGGGCGATCCGAACCGCGATTTCGCCCCGGTTGGCGATCAGGACCTTGCGCACCCGGGGAGTCTAGGACCCGGAGTCAGCGCAACACCCCGGTGTGGCCCAACGAGTAGCGGCCGGGCTGGGGGAAGACGCACAGGCCGTGCGGGCCGACGCCCACCGGGATCCTCCGGATCAGGTGGCCGTCGACCGTCGAGATCGCGTAGACCTCGGAGTTGTAGCGGCCACTGACCCAGAAGACCTTTCCGTTGGTCGACAGGCCGCCCATGTCGGGACTGCCGCCGCCCGGGATCCGCCACCGGTCGACGAGGCGGTTCGTCGCGAAGTCGAGGACCGAGATGGACCCCTCTTCGCGGTTGGTGATGAGCAGGTGCTTCGAGTCCCGGGTGACATAGAGGCCGTGCGCACCCTGGCCGGTGTGCAGGAAGCGGCGAACCCGCACGGTTGCCCCGTCGACGAACCAGATGCCGTCGCTCTTCATGTCGGCGACGTAGAAGGTGCTGCCGTCGGGAGAAATCTTGACGTCCTGCGGCATCGGCATCACATGATTGGGACGCGCCATCAACCGACGTACTTTCGTGACCGTGAAGGTCGCGGTGTCGACCTTGAGCAGCTCTGACGAGAACTCGCAGGAAACGATGAAGTAGCGGCCGTCGACGGAGAAGTCGGCATGGTTGACACCGGAGCACGGCACGTGGGTGCGGTGCCGCAGCTTCATGGTGTGCGGATCGCGGAAGTCGAGCGTGTGGGCGGCCGAGGCCATCACCACGGCGTACTTCCCGTCCGGGGTGAAGTACAGGTTGTAGGGGTCGTTCACCTGCACGGTCCTGCCGGGTCTGCCGGTGCGCGGGTTCAACGCGGTCAGCGAGTTGCCGAGGTCGTTGTTGACCCACAGCGTCTTGAGGTCCCAGGACGGCACGACGTGCTGGGGCTCCACTCCGACCCGGAACGTGTGAACGACCCTGAAGGTGTGCGGGTCGATCTCGGTGACCGTGTTGCTCTTGGAGTTCGGCACGTAGATCAGGTCACGGTCACCCGCCACGACCGGTGACAGAAGGCCCGGGCGGTCCGCTGCCCAGACGTCCTGCCGGTCCAACGGTGCAGGCATGCCCGGCAACAGGTCAAGGGCAGCTGCCGTGCTGGGCGGTGCAGGACTCGACGACAGCGAGCTCGACGAGGTCGCCGGCGACGGTGTTGACGGCGAACCGGATTGGCTTCGCGCGCCGGACGATCCCGAGCAGGCGGTCATGAGCAGCGCGCTGACCAGCAGGGTGAGGGAACCGACGAGACGGTGACTCATCTGAGCAACTCAGTGAGCGTCACCGGGCGAAGGCCGTTGGAGCGGAGGCCTTCGAGGATGTCCGGCAGGGCCGACAGCGTCACGGGGTGCCCGAGGTGGAGGCTGACGATCGAGCCACGCCTGGCGCCGTTCAGCACGGCCTTCACGATGGTGCTCGCCGACGGGTTCTTCCAGTCGAGGCCATCGACGTCGTAGGAGATGCACCGGTCGTAGCCAGCGTGCGCCGCGGCGTTGCGGATGGTCTGGGTCGTCAGCTGGGTGCCAGATGCGCGGAACCAGGTGCCCCGGCTGCCGGACGTCGAGCGGAGCACCCGCGCGCAGCTCTCGATCTCGTTGAATGCTGCGCCGGCAGGGAGGTTGCGCATCGGGTAGTGGTGCTGGGTGTGGTTGCCGAGGTCGTGGCCCGCATCG